>NZ_LJOQ01000026.1:0-19969 GCF_001672255.1 Anabaena sp. AL09 | reverse complement strand
CTCAGTAACAATCAACTGACAACATTGCCAGAAGCCATTGCCCAACTCTCCAATCTGAGCGTGCTTTACCTCAGTAACAATCAACTGACAACATTGCCAGAAGCCATTGCCCAACTCTCCAATCTGAGGGAGCTTGACCTCAGTTACAATCAACTGACAACATTGCCAGAAGCCATTCAACAATTATCTCAACTCGAAAAACTCGATTTACGTGGGAATCAGCTAAATATTCCCGCAGAAATTTTAGGGAGCAGTTGGGATAGCTTAGGTAAACCGTCACAGATTCTCACCTACTATTTCTCTCTGGAAACTGAGGAGAAACAACCTCTCAATGAAGCTAAGGTATTGCTAGTTGGTCAAGGAACTGTGGGTAAAACTTCCCTAGTTAAACGACTGATTAATAACACATTTGATGCCAACGAAAGCAAAACCCAAGGCATCAATATTGAAAATTGGCGTTTAGAAGTTAATCAGCAAAACATTCGACTAAATATATGGGATTTTGGTGGACAGGAAATCATGCACGCTACCCACCAATTTTTTCTCACTAAACGGAGCCTTTATTTGCTGGTAATTAATGCCCGTGAAAATGAACAACAAAATAGATTGGAATATTGGCTAAAAATTATTCAGAGTTTTGGCGGTGATTCCCCGATTATTTTAGTTGGCAATAAAATTGATGATCATCCTTTGGATCTTGATCAAACAGGCTTACGCAGAAAATACGAAAATATTAAAGATATAGTTCCTATTTCTTGTAAAACTGGAGCAGGTATAGAAAAATTATTATTAATTATTAAACGCGAACTTACTAATTTAGAAGGCATTAATGACCCTTTACCTAAAAGTTGGTTTCAGGTAAAAACCCATTTAGAAAAGACGAAAAAGGACTATATTCTTTACCACGAATATCAAAGTATTTGCCAGAATGAACAAATTATTGAAGAACTTAAACAATCTACTTTAATTGAATTGCTGCATCAACTGGGTATTGTTCTCAATTTTAGAGATGATTTCGGCTTAAAAGGTGTTCCGGTGCTTAATTCGGAATGGGTAACAAGTGGTGTTTATAAAATTCTCAATGACAATTTATTAATGACTCAATTTCGGGGTATATTGACACTTAAAGAACTAAGAAGAATTTTAGATCCTGTTAAATATCCCGACGATAAGCCAGAATTTATTATCAAAATGATGGAGAAGTTTGAACTCTGTTTTCCTTTGGATAATAAAAATCAATATCTCATTCCTGACTTGTTACCAAAGGAAGAACCTGCAACTGGGGAATGGGAGAATGTTCTGGCTTTTGAATATCATTATAATATTTTACCTAGCAGCATTATTTCCCGTTTTATTGTGAGAATGCACCATCAAGCAGATAAAAAAACTTGGTGGCGAAGTGGTATTGTATTAAAATCTGGCAACAATCGAGCATTATTAAAAAGTGATCAAGAAGACCGCAAAATCTTTATTTTTATTAGTGGTAATAGTTCCACCCGCAGAGAGTTACTCGCAATAATTCGTTCTCAGTTCGATAGTATTCATCAAACTATTAAAGGTTTAGAAGCGAAAGAAAAAGTACCAATTCCCGGATATTCTGGTATATTTGCAGATTATAAAAATTTACTGGTTTATGCAGAGAGAAATTCACCTTACATTCCCGAAGGACTAATAGAAACATTTAATGCGCTAGAACTGCTAAATGGGATTGAATCAGAAGCAGAAAGACGAAAACGCCAAAATCGTGAGAGAATAGAATCACAAAAACCACGCAAACCGACTATGACACAAAAACCTGAAAAACCAACTATTTCTTCTGCTGAACGGGGTATTGCTTTGGCTATGGCTTTAATAGTATTAATAGCTTTTATCGTCCTGATTCTCAACCCTAGAAGTATGAATGGTAGTGCTTTAGCTATTGTAAGATTTTTAGCATCTGCATTTGCTGGTATTGCCGGTTATTTAGTTTCTGGTGATCTTGGTTTACAAGCTTCAATACCTTTTATGAAGACAAGAACCCAGGTTAAAGCCACAGGAGCATTTGCAGCATTTGTTTTAGTATTTCTACTTTTTTATATGGGTGTTCCTACTTCCGAAATAACACCACAACCAACCCCCACACCTTGATGAAAATCCTCATATTAACCGATAGGATAACATCCCGGATTAACTGCATGAATAAATTCACTCCCCGCTAGTGGTCTTCCTCTTTTATAAGCTGCTTCTTGAGGTTGTCCCCAACCTAATTGTAAAATGATTTCTAGAAAGTTCGGATTTTCCCATTTTAATAAAGTTGCCCATTCTGTTCTTTGGACAATTCTTTCTACATCTACTTTGGCAATTTTTTGATGTTGTTTACCATTACTAAAACTTAAATGTAAATCCATTTCCCCTGTGACTAAATACCAAAATTCTAAAATTGTATCTTTGGCAGGTTTCAATATTTCTAAATCACTTTCTAAAGCGATTAATTCAGTATCAATTTCTGGATAATGCAGATTTTTACCTTTAACAGTCATATCTTTCCAGATAATTCCAGAAACTTGATTTTCTCGTTGATATTCATGAATAGAGGTTTTAAAATCTTGGTAGGCCGTAAATCTTTGCAGTCCGTCGGTTCTGACAAACTGATCTATAAATGGATTACCAGAAACAGTTACATCTAACTTTAAACGTTCACCTTTTAAGCAAGCTTGGCGTTCGGTTGCCAATATCTGAATTAACTCTTGGGTATTATAAATATTTGACATCAGAACAAGACCTAATTAGTGATCAATCATCAGTTATTAGTTATTAGTTATGAAACTAATTATTAATTTTGTGTCAGATGGTAATCAAGATTGATTGAAGATTTAATTATTATCTCTTGATAGCAATAGAAATGCCGTATCAGAACCGACTATTTGTTTTATTGTTCATCCCATAGTAATGAATGTCGACATTATTCTATTTTACCTTGAGGAGTAGAATTAGGTTTATGGTCAAGAAAAAGCCCAATTCTCAAGAATCAGGGCTGAACAAGCAGAACTCAAAATTGCACAATTAGCCGAATGCTTAGGATTAACAAGTATAAAATCAGACTCACGCTAAAACTTAACCGCAAAAAAGCCTAATAATGATGATCTTATTAATTTAAGTAAGTTAACGCCTTATGTGAGTTAGAGTAACAAAAAAAGAAAGGGAAACTACAAGATCAAGGTAAAGACATTTTATGAAATTTATGCTTCAATTATTGGATAATCCATTTTGGGCATTAGTAAGAAAAGAAATTAATCAAATTTTACGCAATAGACAATTCAGCAGTGAGACTGCGTTGCTTTCGTGCCTGTACTCGTCTGGAGAAAACTTAGCCATAACCTTAAAATATTTACTTGCTATTTGTATATGGCTATTGTTTAATCAAATAAAGGAAACAACAATGGGAGGGACTTATATTTGCTAACAAACTATGTATATAAGCTACGTCCTAATATTAGTCAATCCGATAAAATGGACGGTTGGCTAGATATGCTCCGGTCTACTTACAATTGGAGTTTGGCTGACAGAATAGCTCAATACAACCAGCAATTTATTCAAGGTGACTATTGTGATATTAGGACTAAAGCAGAAGCTTGTCCATTAACTTGTTTTGTCAGTAAAAATGGAGCAAGTGGAGAGCCGTGGAAGGATGTTAAAACCGATAAAAATGGCAACATCAAAAACCCTCGACGCAGTGCTGGTGATATTCAAATAACGGCATTACCATATCTAAAAAAAGCTAGACCTTGGTTTGCTGAGATTGACTCTACAGTCCTACAGCAAAATGTCAAACGCCTTGACACTGCCTATAAAAACTTTTTTGAAGGGAGAGGGTTTCCTAAGTTTAAAAACCGGAGTAATTTTACCTCTTTTACTTACCAGATGGGCGTAAAAGCTCAAGGGAATAAAATCTATCTTCCTAAGTTGGGATGGCTGCGTTTTTTCAATTATCGCTCAATACCAACAGGCTTTACTATCAAAGCTGCCACATTAAGAAAGCGTCAAGATGGTTGGTATGTCTCAATTAGAATTGAAGATAAAACCATACCAGACTATGTAAAAAAACCGCTAAACGAAGTTAATTCTATTCTTGGTTGTGACTTAGGAATAACTAAACTTGTCCATTTCTCCGACAGACATCAAATTGATAATCCTAGATTCTCAACCAACAAAAAAGCTAGACGCACTTTAAAAATTAGACAGCGACGGATTAATCGTAAAGTCAAGGGTAGTAAGAATCGTAAAAAAGCAGCTAATAAGGTAGGACGGTTTCACAAAAAGATTACAGATAAAAGGACTGCTTATCAATGGAGTGTTGCTAATACAATAGTTTCTAGAAAGGTTGATGCTATTGCTTTAGAAGATTTAAATGTCTCCGGTATGTTGAGGCGTTGCCAAGTTAAGACCGATGAAAAAACTGGAAGATTTTTAAAGAATGGGCAATCTAGAAAAAAAGGATTAAACCGTTCTATTTCTGATGCAAGTTGGAGTGATTTAATTTTAAAAATTGAGTATCTCGCTGTAAAGCAAGGAAAAGTTGTAATTAAGATTAATCCTAAATACTCCAGTCAAGAATGTAGGAATTGTGGGCATACTGATAAGTCAAATCGTGATGGTGAGAAATTCATTTGTACTGAATGTGGATATCACGAACACGCTGATATTGGTGCTGCTAAAACGATTAGAGATAGAGCTTTGGAAATAGTACGCGGGGACTCCGCGAAACTTGCTGTTTAACAGCTAAACGCCCAGAAGATGAGCCAGTGCGGTCTTGGGGTTTCCCCAAGTAGAGCAACTGGCGGTATCAGCACGCACTTTTGTGCAAACGTACTGAGTCTGGGAACCTGTGTGAACAGGATATTAGGATTGTAAAATCTTAAGAATCCCCGCGTCTTTAGACCGGGGAGTGTCAAACACAAACCTGATACGATTCCAGCCCATTTACCAGAAATTTTTGTCAATGACAAGATTAAAAAAAAAGAAGTTGGGAATCTCAGATAGAATATTTCTCTGTCCTCTTGGTGCATAACTTCCATGACCACATTTGGTGAAAATCCCTTTTCCCCCCAAGAAATAGCCTCAGAAGGCATAAAACCAGAAGAATATACCGAAATCGTCCGCCGCTTAGGCCGTCACCCCAACAAAGCCGAACTAGGAATGTTTGGGGTGATGTGGTCAGAACATTGCTGTTATAAAAATTCCCGTCCATTACTCAAACAGTTTCCCACCACCGGACCACGCATTCTTGTCGGACCCGGTGAAAATGCTGGAGTTGTGGATATCGGCGACGGACTACAATTAGCGTTTAAAATAGAATCCCATAACCACCCTTCCGCCGTTGAACCATTTCAAGGTGCAGCCACGGGAGTAGGTGGGATATTAAGAGATATCTTTACCATGGGGGCGCGTCCCATAGCCTTATTAAATTCTTTGCGCTTTGGAGATTTGAATGATCCCAAAACCCAAAGATTGTTTGCAGGCGTAGTGGCGGGCATAAGCCATTATGGTAACTGCGTTGGAGTGCCGACTGTAGGTGGTGAAGTCTATTTTGACCCCGCTTACTCGGTCAATCCCCTGGTCAACGTCATGGCACTGGGTTTGATGGAAACGGCGGAAATTGTTAAATCAGGGGCTTCAGGCTTAGGAAATCCCGTGCTGTATGTGGGTTCAACCACCGGACGGGATGGCATGGGCGGCGCAAGTTTTGCCAGTGCGGAATTAACTGAGGAATCAATGGATAACCGTCCCGCTGTGCAAGTAGGAGATCCATTTGTCGAAAAGTCTTTGATTGAAGCTTGTTTAGAGGCATTTAAAACCGGGGCTGTAGTTGCGGCACAGGATATGGGGGCTGCGGGTATCACCTGTTCCACTTCGGAAATGGCTGCAAAAGGTGGTGTGGGGATTGACTTCGATTTAGATAAAATTCCGGTGCGGGAATCGGGAATGATTCCCTATGAATACCTGCTTTCGGAATCTCAAGAACGAATGTTGTTTGTGGCCGAAAAAGGACGAGAACAGGAATTAATTGATATTTTCCACCGTTGGGGACTGCAAGCGGTGGTTGCGGGGACTGTAATTGCAGAACCCATTGTCAGAATTTGGTTTGAGGGGAAAATAGCTGCCGAAATCCCGGCTGATGCTTTGGCGGAAAATACGCCTTTGTATGAAAGAGAATTATTAACAGAAGCCCCGGAATATGCCCAAAAAGCATGGCAATGGACAAGTGATAGTTTACCTGTTGGCAATGCTGCGGGTATTGAAATTGCAGGAAGTCTGCAAAGTTGGAATCAGATTCTATTGACTTTGCTAGATACTCCCTCTATTGCTTCTAAAAGCTGGGTTTATCGCCAATATGACCATCAAGTTCAAAATAACACCGTATTGTTACCCGGTGGTGCAGATGCGGCTGTGATTCGTATCCGTCCCTTAGAAGCACCCCAAAATCCAAAATCCAAAATCCAAAATCTAAAATCCGGCGTTGCAGCTACGGTAGATTGTAATTCTCGTTATGTTTATCTTGATCCTTATGAAGGGGCAAAGGCAGTAGTCGCGGAAGCTGCCCGCAATCTTAGCTGTGTGGGTGCTGAACCCATCGCTGTGACGGATAACCTCAATTTTGGTAGTCCAGAAAAACCCATTGGTTATTGGCAATTAGCGTCCGCTTGTCGGGGTTTGAGTGAGGGTTGTCGGGAGTTGGGAACGCCGGTAACTGGGGGGAATGTCTCTCTCTACAATGAAACTTTTGACGCAGAAGGTAATCCCCAACCAATTTATCCGACTCCGGTTGTGGGTATGGTGGGATTGATTCCTGATTTAACCAAAATTTGCGGACAAGGTTGGCAAAATGCAGATGATATAATTTATCTTCTAGGTTTATCAATTCAATCCAAAATCCAAAATCCAAAATCTAAAATAGAATTGGGTGCTTCTGAATATTTGGCAACTATTCATAATACGATCGCTGGTAAGCCGCCTAGAATTGATTTTGATTTAGAACGGCTTGTACAAAAGGCTTGTCGTGAGGGTATTCGCGCTGGTTGGGTAAATTCTGCCCATGATTCGGCTGAGGGTGGTGTGGCTGTTGCTATAGCCGAATCTTGTCTTTCTGGGAATTTGGGGGCGGAAATTAATTTCCCAATTAGTGCAAATCACGATTCCCGTTTTGATGAAGTTCTTTTTGGTGAAGGTGGGGCGAGAATTTTAGTTTCTGTCAGTGGAGAAAACCAAGAAAAATGGGAATCCTATTTACACCGAACTCTTCCAGAGAATTGGCAAAAACTGGGAACAGTGACTAATTCCGGTAATTTAGAGATTTTAACCGCAGATAACCATAAGTTACTCCAGGTTAGTCTCGAAGATATGAGCGATCGCTATTCTCAGGCAATCTCTAAACGTCTCGCTATCTACACCAATACCTAATCAACAGCAAAAATCAAGGTTTGAATACGAAAATTCACAATTCGCACTTGATTCTTAACCAATTTACGGTACTGTTTTAATGGATGGTTAAAGATTTGTTAAGAAGTTTTCAACTCTCCCTAAAGCAGGATGACAACTAGAATTTCTTTGCTTTTGACTTTTGACTTTTGAAAAACGTCCCCACCAGGAGCAATACCAGCATGATTCCCATGAATTCGGATGAGTACCCCCAAATTGCCAACAACCCAATCAATAGTCATGAAGAGCGCCCTGACAAGCCAGAAGAAGCTTGTGGTGTGTTTGGCATTTATGCCCCAGAACAAGACGTTGCTAAATTGACCTATTTTGGATTGTATGCTCTTCAGCATCGGGGTCAAGAATCTGCTGGGATTGCTACCTTTGAGGGTACGCGTGTCCACCAGCACAAAGATATGGGTTTGGTGTCTCAAGTCTTTAATGAAACCATTTTAGATCAATTACCCGGAAATTTGGCAGTTGGTCATAATCGCTATTCCACTACCGGTTCTAGTCGCAAAGTTAACGCCCAACCCGCTGTGGTGGAAACTCGGTTGGGTTTATTAGCTCTAGCACATAATGGTAATTTAGTCAATACCGTAAAATTGCGAGAAGAGTTACTCAAAGATAAGTTTAACTTAATCACGACCACGGACTCGGAAATGATTGCTTATGCGATCGCTCAGGAAGTCAACGCTGGTGTAGATTGGGTAACAGGGGCTATGAGTGCCTTTCATCGTTGCGAGGGTGCATTTAGTCTGACTATTGCCACACCTGATGGTATAATGGGAGTCCGTGACCCCAACGGCATTCGTCCCTTAGTTATTGGTACTTTAGATAGTAACCCAGTCCGTTATGTTCTCGCTTCCGAAACCTGCGGTTTAGATATTATCGGTGCGGAATATCTGCGTGATGTTGCCCCTGGAGAATTGGTTTGGATCACTGAAACTGGTTTAGAATCATTTCAATGGCATCAACAATCAGAACGCAAACTTTGCATCTTTGAAATGATCTATTTTGCCCGTCCTGATAGCCTCATGCACAACGAAACTTTATATAGTTATCGAATGCGGTTAGGACGGAAAATGGCGGCTGAAGCCCCTGTAGAAGCTGATTTAGTGTTTGGTGTTCCTGATTCTGGTATTCCTGCGGCCATTGGTTTTTCTCAAGCTTCTGGTATAGCTTATGGTGAAGGACTGATTAAAAATCGCTACGTCGGTCGCACCTTTATTCAACCTACCCAAGCCATGCGGGAATCAGGGATTAAAATGAAACTTAATCCCCTTAAAGATGTCTTATTCGGTAAGCGAGTTGTGATTATTGATGATTCCATTGTCCGGGGAACTACTAGCCGCAAACTTGTGCAAGCCTTGCGTGATGCTGGTGTAGCAGAAGTCCACATGAGAATTTCTTCTCCTCCTGTAACTCATCCTTGTTTCTATGGTATTGATACTGATACCCAAGATCAATTAATTGCTGCTACGAAGTCAGTTGAAGAAATAGCCAAGCAATTACAAGTTGATAGTTTAGCTTATTTGAGTTGGGAAGGAATGTTAGAAACCACCAGAGAAGATACTAATAGTTTTTGTTCAGCTTGTTTTACTGGTAATTATCCCGTGGCTATTCCTGAAAAAATGAAGCGTTCTAAGTTGATTTTGGAAAAGGTTGTAGTTTAGGAAATCGGGAATATCCAAGAAGTAATTAAATTGATAATTGATAATTTATAATTGTCAATTGTCAATTTTGGGGATAAAATAGAACATTAATTGAAACTAATTCCTCTTGTCACAATTCCTAATTGGAGATTGAAAACTTATGTTGAACATTACAAACACCAATTTTACACTGACAAGCAATAACTTCACTCATGAAGCAATGAGAGAAATAGCTTACAGTATGGATTTATTAATTCCTGGATTTTACTTATGGCTACCAGGAATACATATTCGGTTTGGTGGTGCTATTCCTGATGATCAACCTTACAGATATCCAGGTACGATACATAGTAATGTGGGTATGGCTTTAGTATTACCAGGTTATAAGATATTCACAACTTATCAGGGTAGTTATGACCCTCAATAAGCATCAAATACAGGGACTACCAAAGTTTAAATGTACAATTTTAGATGCAAATCAATTTGAAAAATTAATGATTGATGCTGGTTATTCTATATCAGGAACTGCTCCAGCGCAAGGTAACAGAATTAAAGTTTGGTGGGTTCATGAACAATACCCAAGAGTAGAATCTATTTATACTCCTGATCAGAAAAAGGTAATCACTGCTTATCATGTATAATTAAAATACTGCGGCTACTCAAAAACTAAAGGTATGCTTTAGAAGCAATTAAAGCCAGGTGAGTAGATTTAAATAAATCATTGATGTTTTTCAGGACGCAAAATATACAGCTTTCTAAAAGGTCAGATGATGGAGTTTTACGAAGTTCATTGATGAGATTACTTGTAGGTGAAGACTCTGGAATAGGAATATTATCTTCTTTTAAACTTATACCTGAAGATAGGCTTGATTGCAAAAACTTTTCTATCGGTATACCCCAATTGTTACTAAAATCTTGGGTTAAAGGTTTACATTCTTTACTATTATATTCTTTCCGGTGTCCTGATCTAGCATGAATTGCAACCACATGATCCGTATCATTAAATACAGGGCTGCCACTCATACCTTTCATAGTTGTATTAGTGTATTCAACTATATAGCCGTTTTGAAAATCTTCATCTTCATACTCTTGTTCTTTAGATTGCTTATTATTATTTACTTCTGATGAAGATGAAATTACCTGCAAAACTTGTCCCTTGTTAAATTCGTATTCTGGCTTGAAACAATCTTTCCATCCAGAAATAGAAACATTTGCATCTCGTTTTAAATCTTTACTCAATCTTGCTACAGGATATTTTTTGTCACTAGTAAATTCTACTATTGCTAAATCTAGAATTGGATCTTGTTTCACTTTTGTATAATCAACTTTATATTGTTCTCCATCATATGTTTCCACTTTATATGAATCACTCATATCGGAAGGTATGTCCTCTACATTATGTTTAGCTGTGAGGATATAGTATTGATTATCCTTGCTAGAGATTATAACTCCACTTGAAGGTGAAGTACCAATAATCAATACAGTTTGTTTTTTAATCTCAGGAGTCTCTGGTATTGGAGAAGTTGTATCTTTTATAACTGGTGGCTTTGGATTATTATTACAACTGGATATAAAAAAAAGTGTAATTACAACAGTAGTTAATAACTTGCTATTTTTTAGTAAGAATTTCATTTTCTATCCATTCTATTTGGTTAATTGAGGTAGAGTTGAAACCAACTCTATGACAACAAATTCATTTTCATTATCTCTTATTTCTAATATCCAAGTATTTTCGTCTTTTTTAAAATTTATACAATAACTTTCTTTTGGTTTAACAACCTTAACAGATATTTTATCATAATCTGGCTGTATTTTTTTGTTTATTATAATAGTATCCTCACCTGTTGGTACAACATCTATCTCAGGATTCAAAAGATTAATTGGATATTGCTGTTGATCACCAAAAGATAAATATGCTATTTGTTTATTTACTAGTTGTAATTTTGCTATCTGTATAGGTGGTGATTGTCTATTATAGATTTTAAAAAAAATATTTTTAAATTCTTTAACGTCTCTCATTATAATAAATAATGGAAATATTATAGGAATTATTATTAATAACGTTATCAAGATTTTGAAAAATAGCTTCCATTCACTATTTAAGCTTTTATCATTTTTATCATTGTTTGCTTTATTGGTTTTGTTATTTTCATTACTAGTAGATTTAGCTTTTTGTTCATAAATTATATATTTCTCAACCGAACGCGGAGGTGCAATTTTATCAAATGGGTTTTTAGGTGTTAATTTTAAAGGCTCTACCGCTCCCTTTATGATATTTTCGGTAAAATATCCCTGAAACCCCTACACCGATTGGATTTGAGGTCTTATTAATTTAGATTAAACCCATGTACACCAATGGTTTTGGATATATTAAAAGGATGTTTGATCATAAGGGGAACGGTAGAACCAATTTTATTAACTATTATCTACTTTCTTATCCTGTTAATCCTTTAATCGGTGAGTATCCTGATTCTGACATTTTTGATATATTCAGTTAAAATAATCATAAAATACATTTTCATCGTTTAAATCTCCACCCATGCAATTAATTCTCTACAGCAAACCCGGTTGTCATCTTTGTGAAGGCTTACAGGAAAAACTAGCACAAATCAAAAATCTCAGTTTCCAGCTAGAAATTCGAGATATTACCACCCGTGAAGATTGGTTTGCAGCATATCAATACGAAATCCCGGTACTGCATTTAGTCACCAGGGACGGCACAGAAAAACTGATACCCCGTCCTTCTCCCCGTCTCAGTATCGAACGTTTAGAAAAAATGTTAGGTCAATATGTCTCCCAATAGATGACAAAATGATGCAGAATAAGCGCAAGACAAGCTTGTGGCGAGGTTCACCAGATGAAATTACGGGAATTATTAGCGACTGTAGATGGGATTAATTCTGTAAATATACCAGATATTGATATTCAGGGACTTAAAACTAATTCCCATGCTTGCACAGTGGGAGATTTGTTTATCGGAATGCCAGGAACTAGAGTAGACGGTGGAGAGTTTTGGCCAGGTGCTTTAGCTGCTGGTGCTGTAGCGGCGATTATTTCTTCGGAAGCAATGCAGAAAAATCCGCCTACAGCTAACTCTGTAGTCATTAGTGCCGATAATATGACTAAAGCCTGCGCTCAAATAGCCGCAGCTTTTTATGGTTATCCTGGACAAAAACTGAAAATGGTGGGTGTGACGGGGACAAATGGTAAAACTACCACCACTCATCTGATTGAATATTTCCTAACTCACGCTAATTTACCGACGGCTTTAATAGGCACACTTTACACCCGCTGGCCTGGTTTTGAGGAAACCGCTGTGAATACTACTCCTTTTGCAGTAGATTTGCAGCAACAATTAGCTAAAGCCATGAATGCTGGTTGTGAAACTGGGGTAATGGAAGTTAGTTCTCATGCTTTGCACCAGGGTAGAGTTTTGAATTGTGCTTTTGAAGTGGGGGTATTTACCAACCTTACCCAAGACCATTTGGACTATCACAAGGATATGGAGGACTATTTTGCCGCGAAAGCGTTGTTATTTAGTCCCAATTATCTCCACGGACGGGCAATTATCAACGCTGATGATGTTTATGGTAAACGGATAATTGCGTCCTTGAGTCCAGAACAGGTTTGGAGTTATAGCGTTAATGATAGTACCGCTGATTTTTGGATGAGTGATTTAAATTATCAACCAAATGGTGTGAGCGGAATTTTACATACTCCCCAAGGAAATGTAGATTTTAGTTGTCCTTTAGTTGGTCAATATAACTTAGAAAATCTTTTAGCTGCTGTGGGTGCGGTTGTCCATGTGGGTTTAGATTTGCAATTGGTAGCAAATGCCATTCCTGGGTTTCCCGGCGTTCCTGGCCGCATGGAACGGGTGCAAATTCACCCACAGCAAGATATTAGCGTGATTGTAGATTATGCCCATACTCCCGATAGTTTGGAGAATTTACTGAAAGCTGCCCGGCCGTTTATTCCTGGTAAAATGATTTGTGTGTTTGGTTGTGGAGGAGACCGCGATCGCACTAAACGTCCAAAAATGGGTAAAATAGCGGCTGAACTCGCAGATTTAGCAGTAGTGACATCAGACAACCCCCGCACGGAAAACCCAGAAAAGATATTACAGGACGTATTAGCAGGTATTCCTGATATAGTACAACCAATGGTTGTGAGCGATCGCGCTACCGCAATTCGGACGGCTATTTTACAGGCTCAACCTGGAGACGGTGTATTATTAGCCGGTAAGGGTCACGAAGACTATCAAATTCTGGGTACTGAAAAAATTCATTTTGACGACAGAGAACAAGCACGGGAAGCTTTACAGCAAAGAATAAATAGCCAAAATTAATTAACCCATCTTCAAGGGGTGGGGTTTCCCCGCCCTTGTTTCGCACCAAGTTGTAGAAAATCTATTTTACACTTGATGACCGACTTCCAAAGGTAAGAAAATTGTTAATACTTCCCCATTTTGAGGACGTTGACGCACAATCAACTTTCCACCAATTGCTTGAAATAAATGCTTAGTTGCTGCCATATTTAAACTAATTGCCCCTGTTTCCGGCTGAAACATTAATAATTGACCTAAAGATTTGCGAATTGGTGGTGTTGTTGTATAGCCTTTATCTTGACAATCAAACTGAGGAGATAATTGCAATTTTAGCTGATCACCAGCAGTCATTACTTGCACCTGAATACAACTACCAGCAGGTAAACTGCGAGTAAAATTCTCTATTAAACCAGTAAGTACCCGGTCTAACATCGCCGGATTACTAACCACCGTGGGGAATTGCTTCGGTAAAACCACATTTAAAGTTAAATTACGCCGAGTTGCTGCTTGTTGCCAACGGGGAATACTTTGCAGTAAAATATCCTCTAAACACATTGGGGTCAAGTGTGAATTAGCCAATTTTAAAGGTTGTGATAAATTCTCTAATTCTGCTGCTTTAAATAATAACTCCATCCGGTCAATTTGCTCAGTACATTCATGATCAATAACTTCTAAACGACTGATTACATTCCCCGGCAAATCCTGCCGTTTTAATAGTAACCGTGTCATCATCCGAATAGTTGTCAATGGAGTACGAACTTCATGAGCAAAGGCTTGGAGTAATTCTATGTCAGAACGAGATGGAGATTTTGGCAGTGGAGTTGGTGAATGAAAATGTGATGAAGTATGTGTAACTGGATTATTTTCTGTAATTGTTAATTCTTGAAGTAATAACTGACTAAATTGAATTATAGTGTGATAATCTGGTGCAACCAAAGGATAGTTTTGCACCTGAATATCTAAATCAGCAAACAATTCTGGATTAGTTAAAACTACCCTAGCACCTAAAGATTGCCAAGCTTTTTTTACTATTTCCGGTTCAAAGGAAAACAAAAACTCTTTTTTACCATTTTGATGTTCCCCCAAAACCAAAACTAATCTAAATTTATCTGTAAACACCAAACAAAACTGTTCCGCACCCAAAGGATCAGCCGGTAATAAAGGTAAGATAGATTCTTGAAAAGTAGTATTATCGGAAGTATTTGTTTCTATATTATTTATATTCCGCGCCATTTCTGATGGCATAATGAATGGCATCAACGCCAAAGGGTTAAAAGGTCTGGCTGTAAAAGTTACCGTTTGTAACCGTTGTGTTAGTTGGGGGTGACTAAATAAAGGTGCAGGTGCGGCTAATACCAAACCTGGAGTAGTATCAGGTGAAGTTGCAGCTAAAGTTTTCAACAGCAAGTTTTCCGTGGCTGCGAGACTGACACGCCATTGCTGTTCTGCTTTAGCCGAGGAACACTCAGCAAGATGAGATTGATTTTCAGATAAAACTTCCTTGAGACTTGGCAAAATCCATTCGTACACAGGTTTTCACCTCTTGATTGCTTCAGCAGCTAATGGTGGCTATATTAGACATTTGCAAACTATATCTACGAGATTATCGTCATTAGTGTGAAGATAGAAAGTGGTATAACCGAACAATTCAGGTGCAATATCCTCTCTTTGTCAGTTGTCAGTTGTCGGTTGTCAGTTGTCATTGGGAAGAAATATTCCCCCACTTCCTCCACTTCCTCCACTTCCTCCACTTCCCCCACTTCCCCCACTTCCTCCACTTCCCCCACTTCCTCCACTTCCTCCACTTCCCCCACTTCCCCCACTTCCCCCACTTCCCCCACTTCCTCCACTTCCCCCACTTCCCAGTCCCCAGTCCCCAATTATCAATCCCAAAAAAGATGCGGCTGAGTCTCTATGATAGAGAATATAGAGATAGTGGCTATCAGTGAGCATCAAACCGTCAATATTCTATAGCCATGAGTACAATTAAATTGGCTCTTTTCAATAAAAGCGTTTTAATTTAGTTATTGGAAAGTTGTCATATTGTCAGTTATTCAGGTATTTGGTTTATGACTTTTGGGTGTAGCAATTTAATTGTTTTTTAAGATTTGCTCCTGGGCATCACTCACAGTAAAATCCATCACTTCAAGTATTCAATTTTGGAAATCAACATGAAAAAGCTCATTCCTTTTCTCGTTAGTAGCGTTTTATTAGCTGGTATGGTTGGTTGTCAAGAAGCACCAAAAACAGGTTCAGAAACTACTGGTACTACCAGTGAAACTCCTGCTGTACCAGCCAAACCCGCTTCTGATACGACGCGAATTATAGATAATTCTACTGCAACTCCTACTGCAACTCCTACTGCAACTTCTACTGCAACTCCTTCTGCAACTTCTACATCTACAACCGACTTAAAAACTGAAATTAGCAAAAAACTAAAAGCCAGTTTACCTGAGAATAAGTTGGAAGTAGTCAACAAAAATGGGGCAATTATCCTTAAAGGAACAGCAACTTCTCAGCAAGAAATTACACAAGCTGAAACTTTAATCAAGGAAATAGTTGGTGTGAAAAGTGTCAAGGTAGAAGCTGAAGTGAAGACAGAGAAAAAACTTTAGTCATTCTATTTTATCCCATTGGGATAGTGAATTGGTTTTGCAATCATCTATTTTTCAAATGGGTATAACCTGAGATTAAAATCTATCAGGGCTTACTTTAGTTAGTAAGTCCTGTTTTTGGGGATTTTCTACCCATTTCTTCATCACCAATTACCCATTAAAAATATGTACGATACTAGTTGTGTAATTCCCATTATTAAATCTCCCAAAGATTATCAAGCATATCGAATTAGTCCCCGTGACTCTAACCGATTAGCAATTATCTTTGATTCTGCAAGTGCTAATACTTCTTTAACTTGTTGTGTGGAAATCTTTGATGTTGGTGGACAAACACCACCAAATCGGCATCAATGGGCTGTAGAAATGTTTTTTATCCTTAAAGGAGAAGGCATTGCAATTTGTGATGGGAAAACAGTAAATATCAAAGCTGGAGATAGTTTTTTAGTACCACCAACAGGGACACATTTAATTAAAAATACTGGTAAAAATCGTCTTTATGCCTTAACAATTATGGTTCCTAATGAGGATTTTTCAGAACTAATTCGCAGTGGTATTCCTGTGGAATTAGATGCTGAAGATATGACTATTCTGGGAAGATTAGATTCTTTGAAGTTTTTTTAAGTAAGTAGGTAGACGGGAAAAATTGTTGTTATGGCAAGGGAACTTAATTCTTGGGAAATTTTGGCATTGGGATATACAGCACTTTCCGGTGTTATGAGGTACATATCCAGCGGGCAAAATGCCCGCACTACAAAAGTTTTATAATTCATATTTTTTTGCTCTCTTTTTTATAATTGTGAAAAAAGATTTTGCCAATCAATTATAGTCGGTCTATCTCCTTGATTGACTATTTCAAAAACTTTGTTAATAGAATTTTGATAAAATAAACTTTCTACACAAGTTGCAGCTACATCAATTCGGCTAGTATCACCGGAAATTGTATCTCCTTTTCCAAAAATGACGTTTAATTTACCTTCACTTGTGGCTTTGAGTAGGGTATTGAGATCATAGGATGTATAAGGGCCATCGGTTAAACGTCCGGGACGAATGATAGTATAAGGGATTCCCGAATTAATAATGGCTTGTTCTCCTTTTTCTTTAGCATCAAGTACACCAAAAAGATTCAAAATATTAAAAGGAAATTGATGTTTACGGAGAATTCCGCAGGAAGAAACAAACACGAAGCGGTTTAAGTTTTTTGGTGCTGCGGAGATCAGATTAATTACACCTTGAGTATCAACTTTAGTCGGGGTATTTTTCGCTTTGTCTTCTAAAAATTGGGGATTAAATGCAGTTATTACCAATTCAATCATATTGGGGGTTTGATTAAATTCCCATCTTGCAGAGGGAAAAGCGGTAGTTCCTGTACAACAAATAATGGCGGTAATATTTGCCATTGCTGCTGTCAATGTGCTGGGTTCACAGATATCACCAATTGCAATTTCTACTTTGTTATTAAACATTTTTGCGGCTTTTTCGGCATTCCTGGTGAGAATACGAACTGGTAAGCCTTTTTCTAATAGTTTACTAACTACAAGTTGTCCAACTCCACCGGTAGAACCAACAACTAAGATCAGATTTTCACTAGTATTCATAAATGGAAGATCTCTGGAATAGGGTATATTTAATCTACAATAATTTTGGTTTTACCTTTATGTCCATGAATTAAGGCAATTTGTTCCCATCCTTGAGTATACCAGGCTGTGGATTTAGGTGCTTTCAACCATTGCATAACTTCAATATTAGCAGAATGTTGACTAATATCTTGATGGAAAAGTTGAAAATAACATCCTATGGCAACTATACCAGAAATGTTGATACCTGTTACATCTTGATCCCTTACTAGTTTAAAACTTTGGAGATGATAATTATTTCGTGAGTTTTCTCCAAATACTAATTTTCTCCCTCTTTGATTTTGCAGTTGTTGAAAAGATGGTAGAGATGCATTGGTGGCATAACTGGAATGTGGTAAAATTCTAGCGATAGCTGCGCTGACCAAAGGTACGCTACTTGTCCATCTGGTAAAATAAAACCACCACCTATAATCTGCTGCAATGGTTTTGCTTCAGGTTCAATTAACCAAAATGTTTGCTGATTTGGTTGCATAAGCATATTTTTCTGCTTTTTATATCTGGATAAATTAGAAGTATTATATGATATGCGTTAAGATTTAAATCAGTAATATCTAGAGACTTAAAATTTATGGTTAAGAAAATTCGCCGAGTTTCCAAATTTATCCATAAATCACACGATAAAGAATTTTTTCACCAAGCAGGAACTCCACCAGGAACAATCATTGTTGATGAAAATGCTGAACAACCAATTATTTTTCTGATTGACTATAACCAAACTGAACTCATTCAGAAACAAATAAGTTATCCAGAAGAATGTCTTAATTATTTGGATACAGAATCTGTTTCTTGGGTAGATGTTCAAGGTTTAGGTAGTAAAGATATTTTACATCGTTTAGGTCAAACTTTTGATTTACATACTCTAATTTTAGAAGATATTGTCAACATGGTAGAACGACCAAAAATCGAGGATTATGAAGAGCAATTAGTGATTATTGCCCACATGGTTGTACCTAATCATAATAATGGCGGTTTTTATAGTGAACAAGTGAGTTTAGTTTTAGGCAAATATTATGTTTTGACAGTGCAAGAAGAACCAGAACACGATTGTTTTGATGGGGTGAGAATGAGAATTAATAAGAATAAAGGTATTATCCGCAGACAAGGTAGTGATTACTTGGCTTATTCTTTATTAGACGCAATTATTGATGGATTCTTCCCAGTTTTAGAACTTTATGGCGAACGAATTGATGATTTAGAAGACGAAGTAATCGTTAATCCTAGTCAACAAACATTGCAAAAAATATATCAAATTCGGCGGGAATTATTACAACTACGTCGCGCAATTTGGCCACAAAGAGATGCGATTAATTCTTTAATTAGAGATGGTAGTGAATTAATTAGTGATGATGTGAGAATTTATCTAAGAGACTGTTATGATCATGCAGTTCAAGTCATGGATATAGTGGAAACTTATCGAGAATTAGTGGCTGGTTTAATGGATGTTTATTTATCAGCAATTAGTAATAAAATGAATGAAATCATGAAACTGCTGACGGTGGTTTCTTCTATTTTTATTCCTTTGACTTTTATTGCTGGGGTATATGGGATGAATTTCAATACCGAAAAATCACCCCACAATATGCCGGAATTAAATTGGTATTGGGGCTACCCGCTATGTTTAGGAGTAATGGCGTTAGTGGCAATCAGTTTACTATACTTTTTTTGGCGACGGGGTTGGTTGACTAATTCTGTTAATTTTCAAAAAGATATTCATCGCTAAATTCGATAAAATAGAGACGTTTGATTAAACATCTCTAAGTGGTGAATGCAATTAAATAACAGGGGCTGCTGTAAATATAAACCACAGCAACAATGCTAGAACTAAAACACCAATTTTCACAAGCAGATACGTATAAGCATGAGGGATCAGCAAATTTTGGGTTGTCATATTCCACCTCTACCTACTAGTGCTTAACTAGTTATTTAACAAAAGGAGTATTTTTCTCAATACCTTTGGCATTTTTGTTACGAATCAAGGCTTTTTCCAATTTGGTGAAGGTATTGTTTATTAACTGATACTTTTAACCGAGACATTACCCGACATCTGAGATATCGTGAATATCTAGTATAACATCACCAACTGAGTTAGTGAAGGTGGTATCCTATATGCCTTAGAACATAATTCTAATGGCTCTTGATTGTCTATCAACGAGTTCAATACCCAAATTTTCTCTAGAACTACCAAGTTTTCTAAAGAAAGGTTTATTTTCTTTGTAGCCATTCAAGTCTATTCGGAACCATTACAGTTACTCAAAATATTTATTGACTTTAAATTAACTACAAAAC
>NZ_LJOQ01000025.1:0-71512 GCF_001672255.1 Anabaena sp. AL09 | reverse complement strand
TCAGAGACGTTTATTTACCTTGCGATGATTCGGATCATGGTACGGCGACTGGCATAAATTTTGACCCCTCAAAACTTTTCAAACACCCTCTAACAGGATTTTCTTATTTATCCTGATCAAATATTTGCAAAACTTTTAAATTTAGACTATTAAATTGTGGAGATAAAACTAAATCATCACCAGAGAAAATCCCAATCTCATGATAAATTTCGTTAATTAATTCTAAAACTAATATGCTTTTAGTTTGGGGGTCAATAATCCAATATTCAAGAATACCACAATCTTGATATTGTAGACGTTTGGCAATAAAATCTCTATCTCTTTGTAATTCCCCAGGACTAACAACTTCAACAACTAATAAAGGTGGTAACATTGATAGGCGAATAGTGTTCCGATTTGCTAATTGTTGAATATGCTCTTCTCGAATAATAGTCAGGTCAGGATAACGGTTTCTGGGTTCTCCTCTTACTTCCAATTCCAAACCATGTCCCCGCACTCTTTTATAACCCAAGAGAGAGACAAATTGAATTAGCAGAAATGTGGCAATTTGCACATTGATTCCTGATTCTGGGGGCATTTCAATTAATTCTCCATTAAACAATTCATAAAGTTTTTCTGTACCATCATCATAAGATAAATATTCTTCAAAGCTTTGAAATTGATGTTTAACTTGTAGCATCAGAGTTACTCCATCTATTGCCGTAGTTAGTTAGATTTTAACACTATTTATTTCTCTCTACGTCTCTGCACGAAATTAAATGTAATTCGCTCAGAACTTACGCAACTGGCATATTCGTAGGGTGCGTCAGATTGCATAAATCCTGCAAATAAATAGATTGTTGGTATCTGACGCACCCTACAACAGATTTTTGGTGTGACACTTCTATCACTTACCAGAAAATTTTAGACCTTCACATTAGCGATCGCCCCAATTTTGCTATAATCATGATCACTTCAATGTAATCGGTTATAAAATGATGATTACCACTGTTGAGCGTCGTTATAGTTTAGATGAATATCGCGCCATTGAAGAAAAAGCTGAAGGGCGCAACGAATATCATAATGGAGAAATTGTACCAATACTCGGCATAACAATCAACCATAGCCGGATAGGTGGCAATATTTTGGCGTATCTTACATATCTTCTACGTAATAGTAAATTTGAGCCAATTAATAGCGATTTACGATTATGGATTCTTGAATATAAACGCGGATTATATCCAGATGTGATGGTTTTTGCAGGTGAACCCCAACTAAATGAAAATCGCAGTGATGAAGTTTTAAATCCTATTTTAATTGTGGAAGTATTATCTCCTTCAACAGCAGATTATGACCGCAAAAGCAAGTTTCAGATGTATCGTTCAATTAGCAGTTTTTGTGAATATTTATTAGTTGGACAAGATGAATATTTTATAGAAAAATATACTAAGCAATCTCAAGGTTGGTTGTTAAGTGATTTTAATGATTTAGAAAAATCTATTTCTTTGGAGTCAATTGGAGTTGAATTACCGATAGCGGAAATTTATCGCGGTGTTGTTTTTGGGTAAGTAGTGAGTTATAATAGGCTAGAATAAGTTATTGTTACCTTAATTAAGTTTAAACCGTAAAACTATATGAGATTAGACTTTGTAGAATATTGTCAGGATAAAGATTTGCCAAGTGAGTGGCGTTTAGATGGTTGTCAATTAGGTAATGTCAACTTAATTGTTGGTAAAAATGCCTCTGGTAAATCGAGAATTCTTAGAAGTATTAAATTTTTATCAGATTTTCTATCTGGTGAAGAAAAGCTTAGTAGACTTGATGGTAGGTTAAGAGAGTGGAAACTAACTTTTGATTCTCATAACGAAGATAATAAAAAAGTTTACATATTGAAAGTTGAGAATAGTCTAGTAATTGAAGAAAGTTACACTGTTGGATCTAAATGTTGGCTGATGAGAGATAAATCAGGTAAAGGTAAAATTTGGGCTAAACAATTAAAAAAAGAAATTGATTTTCAAACACCTACTAATGAAGTCGCTGCTTTCCATCGAAGAGATTCTATCCAGCATCCTTTTTTTGAAGAAGTTTACATTTGGGCAAATTTATTGAGGTATTACGAATTTGGAACGGATTTAGGCAGAAGTAGTCTTGATGCAATTAACAGCGAAAGCGTTGCGATAATCAAAAAAAATATAGACTTCAACAATAAAAATCATGTAATTCGCATATTCAAATTAGGAGAAAAAGAGTTAGGAGAAAGTTTTATTGAATCTATCAAGTCAGATATGTTATTGGTTGGTTACAGAATAGATGAAATTGGTACTAAAACGCCATCAACTTCGATTTTTCAAGAAGATAACTCCTACTTTCCAGAAGTAAAACAGCAATATATTTATGTTCAAGAAAGTGATTTAAAAGATAAAACTGAACAATCAATAATATCTCAAGGGATGTTTAGAGTATTATCTTTAATTATTCAAATAAACTACTCACTATTAGCTAAAAAACCTAGTTGTATCTTGATAGATGATATTGGGGAAGGACTTGATTTTGAAAGATCATCAGCAATGATTGAGCTACTTATCAAAAAAGCAGAAACTGGGTTAGTACAACTAATCATGACAACTAATGACAGCTTTGTTATGAATGGTGTTCCTTTAGATTATTGGTCAGTAATTGAGAGGAAACCAGGATTAGCTAAACTTCATAACATACATAACTCAAAGCAAATATTTGATGATTTTAAATTTATTGGGTTAAATAACTTTGATTTTTTTGAAACTCAATTTTACTTAAAAGGATTTGATAATGAGGAGCATATAGAGGAGTGAAAAAATTAGCTATTTTTGTAGAAGGTAAAACAGAACAGATTTTTGTTAATAAATTACTGAGAGAAATTGCAGGGACAATTAATATTTCCATAGAAATTCAATCTCAGGAACGAAGAAAGTTTGTAGAAGTAATAATGAAAGATATTGAAACTTCTGCAACCAAGTTTTTTGTTTTAATTTATAACTCTGGTGGTGATGGAAGGGTTGCTTCGGACATTAAAAAACAATATAGAAAGTTAACTGAATCTGGCTATGAAAGAATCATAGGATTAAGAGATATTCATCCAAAATCCATAATTCAAAAATCTAAGCTGCAAAGTGAATTAGAGAATATTTTACCAAAAGGATCAATTCCTATAAATATAGTTATTGCTGTTATGGAAGTAGAAGCCTGGTTTTTAGCAGAATATAATCATTTTCTCAAAATAGATCCGCGTCTTACTCCAGAGCAAATTCAAGCAATGTTTGGATTTAATCCTCAAACTGATGATATGGAACAAAGACCTCATCCTGCTGATGATATGAAACAGATTTATAACTATGTCGGTAAAGGTTATAACAAGAGCGAGAAACAACTCAATAGACTTGCATCTCATTTAGATTATGAGTTTATATATATGCACCTTATCAATAGCGTTCCTAGTTTGGGAGAATTTGTCGGATATATTGATAAATTCATGATTTCTTCATAAAGATGATATATGAAGAAATGTATTTATCTTAATAGTCTAAAAATATACAATAATATCTTCCTGTCCCCAATTTTTATCTACCCAATGGAGGAATCATGACATACCAAATAAATATTAAATAATTAAATATTCCGATCACCTGACGAACTTTAACAGCATATCCCTTTGTTTGCACTATACAAACAAGGGATTTTTTTTATGCAAATTCGCAAATGATACCAATTGCAGATGATAATCATCATTTTATATATCTTAGGGGGGACTGGATTCAAGCCGAATAAATATTAAATATTAAGTAGCCCGATTACCCTACCGGACTTTAGCTCCAAATCCTCTCTTGTCATTATCCGATAAGAGAGGTTTTATTCACTTTTTATCAACTTACTCAGAAATTTGCTAATTTTCATGAACCGAAAATTACTCATTTTTAGAATTGATATATCACCAAAATTTGTCTACATATTAAAAATAATGCCCCGACCATAATCAATATTAATGTTATTTTTCCCCCAGGAACTAAGGTTTGATAATTACTATTAGTAAATTCTGGTGTTTGACTTTGTTTCCAACTCATTAATGCTGGCATAATTCCTCCTAAAATGGAAGCACTAAATGCGCCAGTATATTCTAAAGCATGAAAAAAGATATTAGGATTAAATGTTCCTAAACTCAGGGGTGGAAGCAACACTAAAGAATAGAGAGGTAAACGAGAAATTTCGCTTTTGGTAATGGTGGAAATATCTTTAAAGAAGTCTGTTAACCCATAAGTAATCCCAATAAATGATGTCACAATTGCAAATTCAGAAAAAATTGATAATAACACAGCAAACCATTCTCCTGATTGACCAGTTTGGAGAATTTCCAGTGGATCAAATACTTTCTCATTTTCGAGATTATGCGATAAAATATCTGGAGTCATGCAGCCTAAAATAACCGCATTCCAAGCTAGAAACATGAACAAGGGAATCACTGAACCAATAATCATAGATTGGCGAATTTTGGGAATGTCTCCTTCCAATTGAGTTACAACCAATGGAACAATACTATGAAAGAACATTGCTACATAAATAACAGCAACAGCATTACCAATAGATTGCCAATTTTGTACTAGAAGTTGAGAGTTTTGGAATTGCATTCCCCCTAATATTAATAAACCGAAAAAAGCAATTAGTAAAATAATAATAAATATACCATTAATCTTTTCTACTAATCTATCTTTACCCCAATACATTAGGCTACCAAATACTAGAAAAAAACTTACTGTTCCTACCCACTGAGGTGAAATATGTTCTAATTCCCAAACTTGATCAACTGTGGTTGTTAAAATTTTGCCACCTTCAGTCATATATGCCACCAAGAGGGCATAGTGGTTAAATACATAGGCAATTCCGGCAATTCTCGCTCCTGGTTTACCGAGAATCTTGGCTATGATTGCTAATAAACCTATATGAGAAATACCCTCAACTCTCATCACATTTAAAGTCAATTCTGCAACTAATAAACCGGAAATTAAAGCATACAGCCATACAGTAATAAGTAGGATTGTAGATGGTATAATCCCAGATGGTAAAGTTACCGCAGGTAATCCAATAATCCCCGCCCCAATAGTAGTTCCGACAATTAAAGCTGTATTTCCAAAAACACTACCGGGTTGATGTTGAAATTTATTATCATCAAACTTTAGGTGAGAAAATAATCGCGTTACTGGTTGTTCTTGTTTATTCATAGTGCAGGTAATTAGTGTTATTTAGTGTTATTTAGATCCCCGACTTCTCTAAGAAGTCGGGGATCTTGTTTCTTGTTTTTTGTTTTGTTAAACAAATTTGGCTCTACCGCTCCCTTTATGATATTTTCGGTAAAATATCCCTGAAACCCCTCGCTTATTAATTTAGATTAAACCCATGTACACCAATGGTTTTGGATATATTAAAAGGATGTTTGATCATAAGGGGAACGGTAGAACCACAAATTTTTTGCTAAACTCACAGATTAAGTCTACCCTACCTTTACGTAACATGGCTGGATCTAATCTTTCTGTGGTATTACAAGTCATTAGTATTACTAATTTCTGTTGCATTTGCATCCCAGATTCATCAATTACGCTTTGGTATAATGTCCCATCTAATAAGGCTAGAATATGCTCAGTTTTGTTGTTATATTGTGCTACTTCTGAAGCTCGATCTTGAGCTAAATTATCAGCTTCATTGATGATAATACAAATCTTTTCTAAATATGTTGGCGGCACAAAATTAGTAATGGCATCATGATCTAAAATGAAAATTACATATCCTAAAGGAACAAGAATTTCCTTAGCCACACTTTGTGTCCATGCTGTTTTTCCTGTACCTGGTGCGCCATGGACTACAACGGCTAATTGATTTTGATCTAAAATTGTTTGTTGAACTATGTCAGTGAAATTTTGAATGTCTTGGGGAAATGTTAGCAATGGATACTGACTATGAACTTTCCCCACACGACTTTGATATCCACTCAGCATTACTGCTAAATCATAGGTGGCTTTATTAATTAATGGCTGCATATTTTTGGCCATTAAAGTGTAGTTTCTTCTACCTCTTTCATAAGCTTCAATCTGTAGCCAAATATCATGTTTTGACCAATAGGCATAAACTGTATTAACTACATCTAACCTTTCCCAATTCACAAATTTTTCAACGGGGAAATAAAAGTCTCTTTCTGAGTAATATTGAGTGATAACATCAGGACGTTCTAATAGTTTCAAAACTCGTAAAACGGTTATTTCTTGGAGAAGATTCAGAACATAGTCAATGGGAATACTATTACGACTGACAAATTGAACGAGAGGTGTTTCTGTTGTCAAAAAGTCTTTATGGCGATGTTCTGGGGTGAGCATATCTGGTGTAATATAATTCCAATATTTTTGGAATTCACCACGGGTATAATCTGAAGCTAAATTTAAAATATTTGCCCACCAAGCATACTCTTTTCTCGCTAGAGCATCAGCATAATAGCTGGCTAAATTAATACTTTTCTGGGTTAATTCTTGAGTATCATGAAATAAAATTTTACCGAAGTATTCCCAATCAAAATCTCTGTGAAATGGCCGCCAACCACTAGATAACAAGTGTTGAAAGTTCTTATTGGTGTTATTACTTTCGTTGGTTCGGAAATAGTCAAAATCCATAGTCAAATTATTCTCTGTTGAAACAGGCAATGATGCACAACTTTTTGATCACACTTATTTATGTAACATACTATAGCATTACACCAAAAAGGTTTTACTGCCTACCGCTGTTGGTGTAGCCTGTCCTTATGGTAACCTGCTAGATTACACAAAAAGAGGTTGTGTCAACTATTTTACACGAGTTATGAATTTGTTGATTTTTCTAAATAAATTTATTGACAATTTTGCATATAATCAAAATATATCTGCTAAAAGTATTAAAGCTGGATTTTTATTTCCTGTTCAAATTGGTGTCAGGATTTAGCTGTCAGTTGTCATCTGATACAGCTTTTAATCCAGAAATACAGGATAATTAACACTTCCTCTTTTTTGCTGTTCTGGCTTTTGGCTGATAGCTGAATGCTTACAAATCGGTTGAGATAATAACCAATGAGGATTTACAAGTTTGTCTATTATGCCCAAAAAAACCACTACTCCCCATTAACTACTCTGGAGACGAGATGTATCTAGCGCATTCATTCATGAGTGATGAGAAACGGAAAAAACATCAACAGCCTTTAATTTTAGTGGTAGAAAATCATGATGATAGTCTACTGCTAATGGGTTATACCCTTGAGTTACTTGGTTGTCAGTCTATTTGTCAAAAAGAAAGTTCAAAAACAGTATTTATGGCGAAAGAACACCAACCTGATTTAATTTTATTAAATATTTTTTTACCAGGTATGAGTGGACTAGACGTTATTCGATATCTAAAGCAAGAATCATTAACTTGTCATATTCCCGTGGTTGCTGTTACCGTTTTAACTGGGAGTGAAGATAAACAACATATTCTAGAAGCAAAGTTTGATGATTACATCACTAAACCTTATATGATTGAGGAATTGGCAGCAATTATCTATCGGTTACTAGGTAGAAAATTTGAGCTATGCTCAACTTTAGAAGTGCAGCACATTCATTAATAATTATTCAGTGATTTTAGGTAATTTGACTGTGAATATACTACCTTTACCCAGTTCAGAGAAAAGTTCTATTTTACCTCTGTGTGCTTCAGCAATCCGGCTGGAAAGGTGTAGTCCTAAACCACTACCTGATCTTTTATTCTTACCTTGGTGAAAGCGCTCAAAAATTGTTCCCTGATCTTCTGCCGCAATGCCATAACCTGTATCTTGAACTTCGATGACTATTTCACTGAGATGATTGATTGGGGATAAGGTTTCAAAAATGCGAATTTCTATACTACCTGTATCAGTAAATTTGATCGCATTACCAATCAAATTATTAAACACTCTTCGTAATTCTAAGCGATCGCCGTTAACTATTCCCCCATTATTTCCAGTTGGGCTTAATTCATGGGTATCCAATTTTAAAATTAAGTTTTTCTCCTGTGCTAGGGGAGTTAGTTCACTGACTACTTCAGCCGCAATTGTTGTTAAGTTACATGATTCAAAGTTGAGGGTTTTTTTCCCAGCCTCAAAACGGTAAACTTCTAGCAATGTATTCACCATTTCCAGAAGATTTTGATTACTGCGAATCATCACATGAATCGGTTGTTTCATTTCTGAAGGAATCGGACCAAAGACTTCTTGCAGAAATAAATTTAGCATTCGATCAGCCGCTACTAGGGGAGTACGTAAATCATGGGTGAGACGAGAAACAAAGTCTTCTCGCTGTAGTGTCATTTTTCGTTGTTCGTCAATACTGTGCTTTAATCTTAACAGCGATCGCACTCTTGCTAATAGTTCTTCTGTCTCAAAGGGTTTACAAATAAAATCATCAGCCCCAGCATCTAAACCTTTAACAACGCTAGATTCGTTATAAGCTGTCAGGAGTAAAATCGGAATATAGTTGATTTTCCTATTAGTCCGAATCCGTAGTGTAACTTCATAACCATCTATTCCCGGCATCATCACATCTAAAATAATCAAATCCGGTGGTAATTCTTTTACTTTTTCTAAGGCTGCTTGACCATTGGTAGCTGAATCAACATGATATCCCTCACTTTCTAAAAGTGTTCTCACTACATCGAGATTATCTTGGATATCATCAACAGACAAAATTCGGTCTTTTTTTAAATTAGACATATTTAACTTCTTGGTAATCTACAACCTGATATGAGGATAATTCATTAAAGCTTTGTTCGGGGAATATACAGAATGAAAATGATGCTGATGAGAACTAAAAACTACATTACCTAAATCTGCTGCTAAATTGATTCTTCGGGGTAATTCTATTTTAAACATTGAACCCACTCCTAATTGACTTTCAATACATATTTTTCCTCCCATTATCCCCACTAGTGAATCAATAATAGCCAAACCCAAACCTGTCCCTGCATATTTACGGCTGATACCTTGATCAATTTGGTGAAATGCTGCAAAAATGTTTTGAAAATCTTGAGCAGCAATTCCAATTCCTGTATCTTTAACAGTTATTGTAACTTGATTTTTCGGTGTTTCTCGAATTTCTACCCAAATATTGCCAGATTCTGTAAATTTAACAGCATTGGTCAGTAAATTAGTTAAAATTTGCCGTAATCGGACTGCATCATTAAATACTGATGTATTCTTTAAGTCTGTTTTCACTAACAAAGATAACTTTTTGGCTTCAGCTAAGGGGCGGATTTCTGTGACTACGTTACTAACAACTGCTGATAAATCCAATATTTCTGGCTTTAGTGCTAATTTCCCAGATTCTAGCTGGGAAAAATCCAGAATTTCATTGATCTTGATCAGTAACTCTTTACCATTATTGAGAATTTTCTCTACCATGACCAGTTGTTGATTTGTCAATTCACCAAATTTAGGACGTAATAGAATCTGTGAAAATCCAATAATCGCATTCATGGGAGTTCTTAGTTCATGGGATATGGTGGCTAAAAATAGTGATTTTAAACTGGATACTTCCAAAACATTGAGGTTTTGTTCTTTAATATGCTGCTGCTGGGCTGTGAATTCTTTCTGCTGTAAGATTAGCTGTTCACGACTTTCTTTAAGCTGTTGATTTGCTAAATTTAGCTGCATTTCCGTATGGTGTATACGAATTGCACTGCGTAACATTTGAGCTATGGTTTCTGGAGATAATTTAGACTTAATAAAATACTCAGTAGCACCCAATTTTATCCACTCTTGGGCTATTTTTTCATCTCCTGAATCTATGAGAATTACTAAAGGAACTTTAATCCCTGAAGATTGTAATTTATGAATTAATGTTAAGCTGTCTTGATTTGGTAAGTGATAGTCGAGAAATATGCAATCATAGTGATTATGGATCAAGGCAAAGAAGGCTTGACTCCCATCCTTAACTTCATCAATTTCCATCTTAATACCTGTTTTAGTCAGAGCTAAACTTACTATTAAGCCGTCTACCTGATCATTTTCTACAACTAAAATTTTTAGCGGTTCTTCCATCGGTTTTTCTTTTTGCTGTTAAATACAGATTTATGTTCAGCATTTCTGTTTTTACAGTCTCTAGATTGTACAAATAATCAACATGATTTTTTGCTGAATTAGCAGATTTATTCCCAAATAAAATACTTTATCCAGTTAAAAACATTGTAAATTACTAATTCATTAACTGTCCTCACCCATTAGTGAGAGTTGCATGGAAACATTGTGTACCATTAGCGTAAGTATTTAAACTTAAATAGTAGGAATAATTGCTAAATAAGGATCACTTACCTCCTGCGGATGAATTGGTTTTTAGAGCAGGTATCAGCGTTAAAAGTCTTTTGGTGTCTGATAGCAGTGTGGATTTAGTCATGTTGGATGCTATCTTAGTACAACCACGGAAATGGCACAATTATGCAAAATAGTTGCAAAGCTGACTGGATCAGCTTTTTAACCTTTAATTTTTGATTTTTGACCTCCGCATTGCGGAACTGCTGTGTTGAGTCCATTGTAAATTTGGTGATTATGGTGTAACTGTAATTTTTCTGATTTGTCTCAATAATCTCATTTGTTTTGGGAAAAATATCCATATGTCTTTAGCTAGATTTTTGCATCTATTGAAATTTAAAAATCAATTATTCGTTATTCCTATTGGTAGATGTTTAATGGTTCACAGATCGTATATGCTTAAGGTTGGGTAAGTTGAATACAATTCTTAAAAAACAAACAAGCTTTTTTCCCCCTCTCCTCCCTTCTGTCTATTGGCACTACTTCAGAAGTAATCTGATCATCATGGGTGTAATAATGAGTGAAATTAGTATTCTGTTAATTGAAGATCACGATTTAACCCGCATGGGACTCAAAACTGAATTGCAGTCACACAGTGGCTTTAAGGTGATTGGTGAGGCAGCCAATGCGACTCAAGGACTAAAACTTTTAGAAACAATCAAGCCAAATGTGGCTGTGATAGATATTGGTTTACCCGATATGAGTGGAATTGAGCTAACTCGTAAATTTAGACGTTATCAGACAGAAACGGGACAATTTCAGACGAAAATTTTGATTTTGACGATGAATAATACTGAAGATGCAGTCCTAGCGGCTTTTGCAGCGGGAGCAGATTCTTATTATATGAAGGAAACAAGTATTAATAAATTTACTGAAGCTGTAGAAGCAACTTTTCATGGTAATTCTTGGATTGATCCAGCGATCGCTAGTGTCGTATTACGAAAAATGCGTCAAGGTGTCCCCGGTGATCATCAATCATTGGACAAGCCAAAAACTGTAAAAATCGAAGCTCTGGAAATAGAATATGAACAAGTTTTAGAAACTTATCCCCTCACCCAAAGGGAACTGGAAATTTTAGAATTGATTGTGGGTGGTTGCAGCAATGGCCAAATCGCCGAAAAATTATATATTACTGTAGGTACAGTAAAAACTCATGTTCGCAATATCTTAAATAAACTCTGTGCTGATGATCGAACCCAAGCAGCCGTGCGGGCTTTACGTTCTGGGTTGGTAGTTTAATCTTTCCTGCAAACATTCTGCAATCCGTTGTGCTGCACCTGCACGTCCCATGCGCTGCAACCCATTTTCAGCAATCTCATGTAAGAGGTCAGGATTTTTGAGTAGAGATTGGATAGCGGGGAGAACTTGTGATGGTTGGTTGACGAGGGTGAGAGATATTCCTAAAAGCCGACTTTGAGCTTCTGCAAAAGCGGGGTTGTATTGAGGTCCATGACCAGAAATAGCGATCGCTGGTTTTCCCAAACCGATGAATTGTTCTGTTGCTGTTCCAGCCATAGCGATCGCCAGATCACCTAAATGTAAGCATTCATTATAGGCTTGTTGGGTCAGGATAAAATAAGCATTTTTTTGGTTAAAAGTCAAGCTATCAGGGTCAGAAATTGCTAAAGGAGATTGATCACACCGTCGCCAACCTTGAATGTGTAAAGTTTGGGATAAAATACTACAATCTAAACCAGGAGCGATCGCCCCTAAAAAAATCATCGTCCCCGCAGCCCGAAAGATGGAATCTGGTTGTCGTAAACTAGCCGTCAGCGCAGATACAGCAATCATGATGATTTCCCAATTGTTGTAAGCTTCCGGCGCACGAGAACCGGGTAACAGAGTCACAATCAAAGGCCGAATCACTTCTTCGAGTTCAGCATCAGGACGATAAAACTGTTGTGCGGTAAAAATCTTCTGCAAACCATCCATCATGGGATTCCCCACATCCACAGCGGGAATTCGCCATTTTTTGAGAATTTCCGTAGTCAGAGCATCTCTAGGAAACACAGCCCGACAACGTTTCCGACTCATTAACCACCTTTCCCAAGGATGGTAAATTGAACCAGAAAAATTTTCCCACCATGCGGACTTTGATTTTCTCGGTAATAATCCCGCTTCATCACGCACATAGTATTCTGATTTAGCAGTACCGACAAAGGCATAATTAGCACCACTCACGGCTGCAAACAACAGGGGAACAATATCCCCCACAGCCAGAATAGCCTTGGGATTACCTAACTTCGTTTGTGAACTTACCCAACTGCGGATAGATTGAATTTGATTAAGAGTCAACTGCACCAACCCACCCCGCAGATCGCGCATTAATTCGCGGCTATCCATATATATAAAACCACCAGAAGGCATAGTCTGCACCTTACCAATCATAGAAATATCTATTTGTTGATAAGCACGTCCTTCACCTACTATTGGTAAAGCAAAAATATCTGGTGGAGAAGATAATTGTTGTAGAGCCTGGATAATCCGAACAGCAATGATATCTTCTCCGTGACCATTGCTTAAGACTAATAACTGTAAACGAGAATTGGTCATTGATTTTTAAAATACGCTTTAAGGACAAGGAATAATAATTCGTTCTAAATCTAAATTTAAGCTCTTTGTTTATCGGCATTTTTAGCCCTTGACTCCACTCCCTGTATCCGTAGGAACAATATATTTTTGTAAAAACAAAAACAATAATAGCACTGGAGTAATAGAAATTACTGAACCAGCAGCTACCAACCGCCAATCTAAAGAAAATGTTCCCGCTAACTTAGCTACCCCCAAGGGTAAAGTATATAAACTTTCATCCTGGATGACAATTAAAGGCCACAAAAAGTCACTCCAAGCACCAATAAACACAAAGATAGCCAAAGTAATCAGCGCTGGGCGAATGGCAGGTAGCATGATGTGCCACCATAATCCTAACTCAGAACTACCATCTAAACGAGCCGCTTCTTCAATTTCTTTTGGCACACCTATTAGAGCCTGCCGTAATAAAAATATACCAAAGGCAGATGCCAAACTAGGAAAAATTATTCCTAAGTAACTATTTCTCAACCCTAGTTGCACTGTCAAAATATATAAAGGAATCATGACAATTTGGAAGGGAATCATAATTGTGGAGACAATGGCAATAAAAATCCCATTTCTGCCCACAAATGATAGTCTGGCCAAGGGATAAGCCGCTAAGGAACAAAACAACAAATTTAAACCAACTGTTAATACTGATACTAGGATACTGTTGTATAAATAAGTTCCGAATGGTAAAAATTGCCAAACTTTAGAGAAGTTTTCTAGTGTTGGCTGACTAGGTAATAATTGGGGTGGTGACTGCCAAATATTTTCCGTTGGTGATTTTAGTGCTGTGCTGATTAACCATAACAATGGAAACAGCATCACGAGAGCGATCGCACTGAGTATGCTATAAATAATTAAAGTTTGGATGCGGGAGTTTTTTAACTTCATATTTTGTTAAAAAGGATTAAGTGTAAAGGTTGTTAATATAACTATTTGTAACCTAAAAAATAAACTTTATCCTATAATTATACACACTAATTTTACCTCAAGTGGCAAAAAACCAGATCCCTGACTTCTTGAAGATGTTGGGGATTTGAATCCTGACATTGTGTCTTAATAACATAAATTCTAGGAAATTGTGGGATATGATGAAATCGAAATTTTCAAAATAAGTAATATTTTTATGAAACCAATTCTGCAAATAGCAGCATTTGTAACTATAATTATTTTTGTGAGTGTTACCTTGGTTTCTGTCCATAAAGTTTTTCGAGATCAGTTAATACTAACTCCCCAAATTGCCAAAGAATGTTTAACTAATTCCAGCTTACCTTGTGACAATTCAAAGTCATCTATAAATATACCATTTATTCCCGATCAGAAATTAGATGATCAACAACGTTTTTTAGCAACAATTGCCAAAAAAATCCCCACAATTCCCCAGGATGATACTTTTGAATATACTTTACTACGTTCCTATGGAACAGTATTTATTAATCAAGAGTCAGGAATTAATTTACCACAAAAAGTGATTTTAGATAACGAATTAGAAACAAAATCTTTTCAGAAGACAATGAGTATAGCTTTAGTAGATGGCACTCAAGAATGTTATTTACAAAAAACCGCAGCAGCAGCTTTAAATAAGGCGAAAAGTTTAGAAAATATTCCCCTTAAATCAGGTTATGCTGGTGATTGTCTTCGCAATTTTGCCACTAATTTAAGATTTTGGAATAAATACGCAAATAGTGAAACATTAGCAAGAGTCAAAGCCGGAAAAGAAACAAAAATTCTCGGTTTAGTTGCACCCCCCGGTACATCACAACATCTGTGGGGATTAGCAATTGATTTACAAGTATCAACATTAGCCCAAAGACAGGCTTTAAATGAAAATGGTTGGTTTCAAACTGTAGTTAGTGATCTTCCCCATTGGACTTATTTAAGCCAGAGTGAAGATGATTTACCCAAATTTGGATTACAACAAAAAACTATCCAAGGAATTAAATATTGGGTAACACCAATTTAATTTGTCAGTTGTTAGTAGGGGCGAAGCATTTGGAAGATAAATTATCGGTCATTGCCAAAAATAGTTCTCCAAATGCTTCGCCCGTACAGTTGTCAGTTGTTAGGAGAAAGAAGGAAATTTCCCTGTTCTCTGTTATAAACTAGTAAGATATCCGATAGTTGGAGTTTTAACAGTGAGTTTATTTGATGATTTAAGTCGGTTTTTAGAAAGTCGTTTAGAAGAGTTCTTGCGGAATAACCCTCATTTAGAGTTAGAAGCACTTTTAGAACAACTGCGGGAACAAGAAGAAGATACATTAAAGTTAATTGCTGAGTTACAATTGCAAGAGAAGCGATCGCAAGATGAAATTCTCAGCACAGCCCAAGAAATCCAAAAATGGCATATTCGGATTCAAAAAGCCCAAGCCGCAGGTAGACAAGACTTAGCCACCCCAGCCCAAGAACGAGAAGCAGCCCTACTGCGAGAAGGAAATCAAATGTGGGGACAAATGCAAGGTTTAAAAGAACGCATTAACCAATCCCAAGAACTACTTCGCAAAATTCAAACCCGTCGTCAAGAAGTACAAACCAAAGCAGCCGAAGCACAAACAGCCAGAACCAAAGCACAAACCCAACAAAAACTAGAAACTGAAACTCATGGCTGGAATACATCTACTAATTCTAATAGTAACTTTGATGATTTAGAAAATACATTTCGCCGTTGGGAAACCCAAGATGAATTAGAGTGCGATTCGTTGTTAGTTGAATCACGGTAAACAGCCCGTACATAAGCTAACCAACCCAATCCAATCATGGAGAAAGGTTGAACTCTCGGTCTGATATGGGTGAAAGTCCCATCTACCAGACTCAGGTATGACTCCCTACCTACCCACACTGACTAGACTCGGTTTCTAGAGGGTGAAGCTGGGAACAGGACGCAATCAGACATCCGTTGTGGGGTGACACTTGGCGTTAATGGGGAGTTCCTACGGTGAAACAGAGCCTAAAAAAGCAACCTACATCTAAGCAGGACACAATACCAAAACCTGACTTCATTGGAGTTAATTCCCGCCGCACTTTCTAGTGGTAGCGGTAAGAGTCCAGGGAATCCAATGGTTGAATTGGCTACATCTAAGGGAACGAACAATCTAACCGAGGGAACGAATAAAAACGGATTGAGGGTCTAAGGGCGGATTCGTTCCCTATAAGTAGGCTGGACGAGCAGCGGAACTCCCTCAATTCGGGTAGGACAGACCGTAATTGGTCTGAGGTGTTCAGAATACACAAATGGTCGCAGAGCATGATTAGACACAGAGACAACTCTAGTGAATCCTGGAAGACGTTACCGTGGAAGAAATTCCGCCGTAACTTATTCCGCCTACAAAAACGCGTGTATAAAGCTGTTCAAGTTGGCGACAAGCGCAAAGCGAAGTCCTTACAAAAACTGATTCTGAAATCAACCGCAGCAAGATTACTGGCTATCCGTCAAGTAACACAGCTAAATGCTGGTCAAAAGACAGCGGGAATAGACGGGAAAACCGCGCTCACATTTGAGCAAAGGTTTGAACTAAGTGAAAAACTTAGAACCGAAGCTAATAACTGGAAACACCAGGGATTACGTGAAATACCCATCCCCAAAAAGGATGGTAAAACCCGGATTCTCAAAGTCCCCACTATTGCAGATAGGGCGTATCAATGCCTTATTAAATACGCATTAGAACCAGCACACGAAGTAACTTTCCATGCTAAAAGCTATGGGTTTAGGACGGGACGCTCGGCACATGATGCACAAAGACAACTGTTCAACAATCTAAACTCCAGCGCAAATGGAATGGATAAAAGGGTTATAGAACTCGATATCGAAAAATGCTTCGACAGGATAAACCACTCCGCCATTATGGATAAACTCATCGCTCCTAAGAGTATAAGACAAGGAATCTTCCTATGTCTCAAAGCCGGAGTCAACCCAGAGTTTCCCGAACAAGGAACACCGCAAGGTGGGGTGGTAAGTCCACTGTTAGCCAACATCGCCTTAAATGGGATTGAAAGTATTCATAGATACCACGAGGACTCTAAAAAAAGAATCACAGACAAAACCTCAAAGGAAAAGATTATTGAGCCAACAATCCGATACGCGGATGACATGGTAATAATACTCAGACCACAAGACGATGCCACAGAAATACTTGACAAAATTAGTCAGTTCCTAGCAGAGCGGGGAATGAAAGTCAGTGAGAAAAAGACAAAGCTAACCGCCGCGACAGATGGGTTTGATTTCCTCGGCTGGAACTTCAAAGTCCAGAAAAACGGGAAGTTTAGATGTACTCCCTCAATGGATAACTACAAAGCTTTTCGTAAGAAAGTAAAACACATCGTCAACAACTCGAATTATGGCGCTACCACAAAGGCTGAGAAATTAGCCCCTGTAGTTAGAGGTTGGAGGAACTACCACCGCTTCTGCAAGATGGACGGGTCGCGTAACTCGCTATACTACATCCAACTCAGAGCATTCAGGGTATTCAATCAGGAAACTAAGCAAAATCGCTACACTAGCAAGCAATTACTAGACAAGGCGTTCCCAGCAGTTCCTTACTCCGAAAATAAACACATCAATGTTAAAGGTGAAAAATCGCCCCAGGACGGAGATTTGAGTTATTGGAGCGAGCGTAATAGTAAGCTCCATAACAACAATACCTCTAAAGCCCTCCAACGGCAAAACCATAAATGTGGTCATTGTGGATTAAAAATGCTCAGTGATGAGAAGGTACATCTTCATTATGTTGATGGAAACTAAGTAGAACGGCTCATTTGAGGGCTGAAGCCCTTACTACGAAATCATCTCCAGATTTTTTACATTACTTAATCTACTTTGATTTATTTTCGTCTACTTACTTATAACAATTGAAAACCTAAAAACCTTCTAGTCATTCACGAAAGCTGCCACGATTATATTCACATGAGCAAACGCGAAAGCTAAGAACATCGAAAGCTGGGTGCGGTGAAAGTCGCACGCCCAGATTTAACAGAGAGGAGCGCGGGATAATACCCGCCTTCGACTCTACCAAAACTCAAACGAAACATGGGAAAATAATTATCCATAACAAGATCCCCGACTTCTCTAAGAAGTCGGGGATCTAAATCTTATCATCGCTTACGAATAACCGTTCTTTGACACTCTCAGCGGCTTTAGGCACTGAGTTTTACGCTGACCGGATGCTCTTATAAATGGGGGCAGACTACCTGTTAGGGAAGGATTTTACGCCATTTGAGGCTTGTCATGGAAGGATTTACCCCGGATTATTGAGCGGTTACCTCAATTGTATAGCCACGAAGCCAAACAGACTCAAGTTTTGATAGGCTAAAGTTTGGGGGCGATATTTTTGATGTAAAGCGACTGTAGACATAGGATTTATTCATCTTAATTCGTCGCTCTTGCCCCTGTTAAGGGGGTGTAATTTTAGTTCAATTTTGTGAACAAGCTATGCTATGCTTAACCCAGCATACATGAAACTAACCATTAATCATGAATAATCCACAACAACCGCGAGAATACGATGCTGTGCTTGGTGGTAATAGTCTATCACTAGAAGGTGCAGCCGTTTTAGGTGGTATTGAAGGGGTAAAATTGCGGTTGCAAAATCCAGATGCAAAGGTGAGAATTGCTGCACTTGAGCAAGCATTGAATTATGGAGAACAGGGTTTAGATTTAGTAATTGCAGGTTTAAAAGATGAATCTGTAGAAGTTCAGATACAAACATATCATATATTAAATTCTAGAATTGAACCAAAGGCAAAAAAAGCAGCTTTTAATTTTAATCCCCAAGGCTTAAAACTAGAACAAATTGAAGTAGTAACAGTCAACAAATTTGGAGAAATCATTCAGCGTCAGCAACCTATAGCCAAATATTTTATAGAAGATTTGGGTAATGGTGTGACATTGGAAATGGCTGCAATTCCTGGTGGTACTTTTATGATGGGTTCACCAAAAAATGAAGCGGGAAGAAGAAGTGATAGTGAAAGTCCCCAGCATCAAGTTACTGTTCCTAGTTTCTTTATGGGAAAATATCCAGTAACACAGGCACAATATCAAGCTATTATGGGAACTAACCCTTCTTATTTCAAAGGTAGTAATCGCCCAGTTGAACAAGTTAGTTGGAATAATGCTGTGGCTTTCTGTGAAAAGTTAAGCCAAAAAACTGGAAAAGTCCCCCCGTCAGGGTATTTTGTCAAGATAATTTAGATGCGTTTCCCCTGCCCCCTTAAGTTTTGTGACAGCTTTTGACACGAGAAAAGAATAAGTGCATCTGCCAAATTAACCAAGACTTTACCCTCCAAGCTGCCATTGATTGGTTTTCTGTAGATGAAGGTGAGGATAATTCCAGATTATTTTGGTCGTAGTGTAACCATTTAGCTGGTAGGTGTCCCATCGGTGTCATGGGGGATAATTCAAAAGTTAGTGCTTCGTAATCTAACCATTTTCCATCTTTTCGCCAACCCAGACGATCGCCTAGTTTCTTTTCTGTTTCATAGTCTATTTGACCACCCATTTCACTCCAGATAGTTTGCTGAATACTAAAGCCAAAATAACCATAACTGTATTGTTCCCAAAGTCGATCAATTATATGCAGGTCTTGACAAGGGAAGTTTTCAATATCTTCTTGATAAACTTCATTCCAATAATTCTTTTTCATCACTTTTAGTATTAATTTAGCAGTTTCTATATCAGCTTCTTCCCACTGATTTTGTGCCAGCAGATCCCGCAATCGGGTATAGTCAATATCTTGATTGGTAAAAAATTCTGGCTGGGAACTAATATGATCATTAGCTACTTCCATTAATTCTGTCTTTTTATTCGTAGCTAGAGATGGTATAGAGATAAAATTTACTTCTGCTTTGTCTAGAGTTTGGATTTGATCAGTTATTTGTTGAGATATATAATTTGAAATTAAATCAATACCTTGGCCTAAAAAGACACCATTTTCACTTGTTTCAAAATTAGGGATTTGCCAATTTAATAATTGAGATTGAATTAAAGCGTCTTTTAATCTGGTGTTTTTCTCATAACTTTTTACCATAAAATCGAGAAAAGTTTGATAAATACCTTCATTTTCTTCGATCTTAAATAAATTTGACTGATAATTTAAAATGTTATCCCCTAGACTTTTAATATCTCCAACCGTCGCATAAAAATATTCATCTACTTTCATCACCTCATCTATTAAAGATTGAAAGGGACTAAAATAATCTTGAATAGAATCTTCAAAATTAATGGCATTATGGGCAAGTTTAGCTATTTCCTGACGAATCTTATAAGCTTTTTGTTGATATTCATAAATTTCTTGATATACTGCTAAATCTTTTACTATTTGCTGCACAATTTGTTTTTGATACTGGGCATCTTCTGCCAGTTTACTAATACCTTCACTAATTAATTTAATTTTTTCTAAAGTTAATAAATAAGCATTGCTTAAGATGATAACAGCTTTAAAATTTTCTTTCTTCTCCCATATTAATTCATTTAATATTTGCGGATTTTGTTGGTTTTTTAGTTCTAGTTTACTTCTGGCATCTTCTAGATTTTTGATTTCTAAATATTTTTCTTGAAATAATTTCTTTAAATTATCCATCAATGTTAACAAAAAATCCTGATAACTTTGTTGATAATTTTCCAGAAAATCAATAATCTGATTATAATCTATGATAAATAATTGAATTTCTGCTAAAATCTCTCCTTGGGTAATCGCTTTTTTCTGCTTGATTATTCCAGCGATATGATGATAACGAACACCTTCTTTAATTAATTTTTGACGTTCACGAATTTTATTTTGTAATGTTTTAACAGCATGATTTTTTAGAACTGGTAATTGATAGGTTCGTTCATAAATTTTGATCCTTTTATAATTAATAAATTGTTTTTGCTTTTGGGTGATCATAATTGTAATTTTCGGTAATTTTCGGTAATTTTCTCAATTTACTATTTTGATGCAGTAGTCAGAGAAATTGATTTTTCGTGCTTATAATCGGCAATTGGTAAGAGTTGCCAATGATTATCTTCTGTAAGTTCTAGAACCCATTGATGATAAGCAAACAAACTTTCTCGATGTCCCACACTAATAAAAGTTGTTTTCGTAGCTTGTAATTGAGAATATAAATTTTCTTCGTTTTTTGAATCTAAAGCACTCGTCGCTTCATCTAAAATAGTAAAGTTAGGAAGAGAAATTAATAATCTAGGCTTGTCATTGAACGATTTACCCCGAATTATTGAGCGGTTACGTTAAGTAACTGTCGTGACTAGAAAGCAACGTAAAATCTAAATCGGGTATATCCCCTACTTCTTGAATAAGTCGGTGATCTGGATATTACGTTTTTTAATTTTGAGTTACTTAATTCTCAAGCTATTCAACTCTTACCCATTTCAAAACATTTGAGTCTTTATTATAGCGGTAGGTAGAACCATCCTTTGTAGTAATGGTTTTACCTTTACTTGCTTTAGTTCTCACAGTCCCCAGTGAATAGTCTGTTAATTTCTGCATTTCTCCATGAGAAAGTCCTACAATTTCACCTGTATCTGCTGTTAAGGTTTCTGATTGATTGTCAGGTTCATCATCAGATACAGAATCTATTGTAATTTCTGGATTTTCCGAAGCATCTGTTAAGGTTTCTGATTGATTGTCAGGTTCATTATCAGATACAGAATCTATTGTAATTTCTGAATTTTCCGAAGCATCTGTTAAGGTTTCTGATTGATTGTCAGGTTCATTATCAGATTTATTATTGGGTATAACTTCTATAATGACACTAGAATTTTCAGAATAATTATCCGTAGCAAGTTCTTGTGCTTTTTGTCGTCTATAATCCTCAACAGATAGCAGTCGCCAACTAGAATCTTGTGAAAGTTCTAAAACCCATTTATGATAACTAAATAGACTTTCTCGATGTCCTACGCTGATATATGTTGTGTTTATTTCTTGTAATTGTTGATATAAATTACCTTCATTATTTAAATCTAAAGCACTTGTAGCTTCATCTAAAATAGTAAAGCTAGGATGAGTAATTAATAAACGTGCAAATGCTAGACGTTGTTGTTCTCCTAAGGAAAGGATATTTTCCCAAGGAAGTTCTGTATCAAAATTATCTATTCTACTCAATAAATTTTGCAAATTAACTTGTTTTAAAACTGCTTCAAGTTCGCGATCGCTCATTCCCCCTGTTGTATGGGGATAAAGTAACTGTTCCCGCAAAGTTCCTAAAATAATGTAAGGACGTTGAGGTAAAAACAATACATTTTCTAGGGGTGGTCTGATCACACGACCAGTTCCTGAGTTCCACAAACCAGCGATCGCCCTCAACAGAGAACTTTTACCTCGACCACTAGGCCCAACAATTAATAACCCCTCTCCAGGTTGAACACTCAAAGACAAATTTTCGACGATCACCTGTTCATAGTTGGGTGTTTGTAAAGTAACATTCTCAAAAGCTAAACGGTTTTCTTCTATTGTCTTAATCGTACTGAAATTTTCTGGTAATTTGTTGACTGCTTCTAACGCATCTGACAATTCAACTAAACGTTCAACATAAATAGAAAATCTTCCTGAAGTTGCAAATTCTCTGATTAATTCGGCTATAGCATTGGCAAACAGATTACAAGCTAAACTAGCTTGAGCAATTTCCCCAAAATCAATTTCCCCTTTAATCTGTAAAGGTCCGAATACTATAAATGGAAATATTTGGATAATAGCCTGATATGCTCTGTTAAAAATATCCTGACTTCTTTCCCAATTAATCTTGCGTTTGGTATTTTGAATAATCTTATTAAATCTGCGCTGAATCATATTTAATTCTTGTTCTTCTCCTTGAAAGAAAGCTATTGATTCAGCATGATTACGAACATGAGTCATACTATAAGTGTGGTCTGCCGTAAATTCGAGTCCCTCTTCTTGAATCTTATTTAATTGTTCAGCTAAATAAAGAGCAATTAAATTACCCGCTATAGTATAAACAAGCAGGGAAATTGCTACAAATTTAGAAAGGCTCCAGAGAATGATTAAAAAAGTTGTCATTTCCAGGACTTTTTCTAAACAAGTCGCTGAAAAGCTGAGAGCATTTCTAGTCAAAGGTTCGATTTCTTGGGATATTTGTTGATCTGGATTACTAACATCAGATTGAAAGTTGATTTTATAGTAGGCACGATTACTTAAATATTTTGATAAAATTTGATTATTTAACCATTCATACCAATCAAGAGCAATTTGTTTTCTAACAAATCTAGAAAATCCTACTAAAAATGTGACCAAAACCAGAGCAGCACCGTAAACTAATAATATATCAATAAATTTCTTTAAATCTTTTTCTTCAGTAATCACATCAAGCAAATAACGGCTAACAAAGCTATTAAAAGCAGTTACGCTTACAAGTGCGATAATTAATAATATGAGGAGAATCAGCATTCCCCATGTCCGCACCACATCTGAGAATGCTCTACCGTTGGCTTCTGTGGGATACCAATAAGGACCAATAACCGCCTTGACATTTTCCCAAAATCGGTTAGCAACTGGAGCAGAATTATTTGTGGCGGATTTATCAATAAAAGGTTTAGCTTGCATCTTAAAAAAATTATTTTAGTGTTTTGAGGTAGGGAACAGGGAACAGAAAAGACGGACTTGATACCTACTAAGTTTTGTATGGCTACAGCAAACTATCAAAAATCAAATAGGAGTCCGATAGCATTCCATATTAATACTCAGGAGCAAAAAGCCAGACTAGCAATCCAGTATTGAGCTAATACTCTCCTGAGTCTTTAAATATTCCGAATTCTGAGTGGTAAATTTTTACGATTGATTATTCAAAGATACCATCTTTCCATAGTTCTAAGACTTCATTAGCTGTAAAATAACATTCTTGTTCCATTGCCAGAGATTTGATGACGGAACGCATTTTTTCGTACTGCTTTCTGGATTGAGGATTTTGCAGTTGTTTTTCAAATAGATATTGGAAATTACTGACTCCACTCCATTTGCCAAATACAACATCTATTTTGTTATGTGGAAATACTGCATAGCTTTTGGGATCACGAAACAAAGAATTAACATGAATACCTGATTCGTGGCGTTGTGCAGTTTGAGAGTAAGGAGATGCAGGACGAATCCCCAGTTGCTCAATATAATTAGTCACTGCGGCGATCGCATCATAGTTAATCCCCTCAACTTCAATGCCAAACCGGACTCGCAACCCATTTAACACCTGCTCAATGGCAACATTTCCGGCTCGTTCTCCAATCCCGCAAAACGTCCCCGATACTAAAGTCGCTCCCGCCATCAGAGACTGGAGAGTATTTTCCAGAGCCAATCCCATATCATTGTGGTAGTGTACTCCCAATCCTACCCCATTAGTGGATTGCAGCAAATCATGAATCCAGATATAACTCTTTTCTGGATTTAGCACCCCTACTGTATCACACAGTAAAAAGTTTTCAATATAAGGACTGCATGAGCGAATATATTCCACCAAAAAGTCAAAATCCGCTCTAGAAGCATCCTCCGCAGCAAAATTAACTCTGAGTCCGGCCACTTTTGTGGCATAGTGCAAATTTTCTACAATGACATTAATAGCATTCTGACGAATTCTATTGATGATTGAAGATGGGATATCATCATCAATTGTTTTCCCTTGGAATTCGCTCATGAGGCGAACTTGGGGATCTCGCAGAAACAGCAAACGATCAGAAACAGCATGAAACAAAATAATGCGCTTAATCCCGCAGTTCTTCGCATGATCAATATACTCTTTTCCCATCATCGTAGAAGCAGTGACAACACCATCCAATCCCTCTGATACTAATGTTTTAACTAGTTTAGCCTCCTGTTCATAAACATAGGGCATGATGCAAAGTTGATCAACTCCTGTTTGGGCAATCAGATGAGCCAATTTGTGTTTGGTGGGATAAGAGAAAAAAATGCCTACTTGCTGTTCTCCATCCCGGAGGGTTTCGTCGGAAATTTTAATCGGAAGAGTTTGCATTGTTTTATACCAATTTAAAATTGAAAATTAAGAAAATTAGAATTAAGTCATCATTAACCGTAAGTTTGAAGTCAATATGTTTACATTGGGTTCATGAAGCATTTGACCGTGGGTTCCAGGTACAGATATCACTTTGACGGGATTTTGAGTGTATGCCTGCCATCCCCAGTCCGCTAAATCGTAATTAGTAAGCGTTTGGAGTTCTCGCACCAGTATTTCCGGCACGTCTTCAGCGCGGAATAAAACAATCGGGGCAGAAATGGGATGAGCAGGCTGATAATCTACGTAATTGAGCGTCTGCACTCTCATAATTTGCATATTAGTTTTAAGTAAATCAAGGCTGGAGTGTTCCGGTAGGACATTATGACGGTATAAATAATCTGCCGCCAAATCCCAACGGGCTTGGTCATCGCGTTGAGCCGCTAAATCAGCGTATTCTAAACCGAAAGAAACTCCTTTTAAAGCTTCGATTCGTTGGATTATTTGCCAAATCCAATCAATATCTGCTCTATTTTTGAAATGTTCCGGATTAGAAACCAATCCCGAATCCAAGATAGCTAGTAAACTCACCTTTTCACCTTGCTGCTCCAGTTGGGAAGCTATTTCAAAAGCGACACTACAACCGGAAGAGTACCCCAGCAATATATAAGGTCCTTGGGGTTGCTGTTGACGTAATTGAGCAATCAGTTGACTTGCGTGGTCAGCTACTGAGTGAGGAAGTATGCTCAGTCCGTCTCTTCCTGGTGCATCGAGTCCATAGACAGGATGTTCAGTGCCTAAATTGATTGCCAAATCTCGAAAATAGAAACCGTGTCCGTTGGAGCCAGATACGCAAAATAGGGGGGTGGCATCTCCTAGAGGCTGAATCGTTACTAAATCAGGATTTGACTCTTGAATCTCCCTATTACCTATGTGTTGTGCCAGTTGAGCAATAGTAGGATTCTGAAATAAACTTCTCAAGGCCAGTTGTTGTCCCAACTCTTGTTGCACAAGATTGAGTAATTTGACTGCCAATAAAGAATGTCCGCCCAAATCGAAAAAGTTATCATGAATGCCAATTTTTTGACGTTCAAGAAGAGCAGACCAAATTTGCGCTAATTGTGCTTCGACTTTGTGGCGTGGGGGTGTGTATGCAGCTTGAACGCTAATATTAGGAACAGGTAAAGCTTTCCGGTCAATTTTGCCATTGGGAGTTAAAGGTAACTTGTCCAATACAAGAATTTGAGCAGGAATCATGTAATCAGGTAAACTGGATTTGAGATATTTTTTCAAATCATTGCAAAAATCATCATCAATTCCCGTTACATAAGCAATTAAACTTTGGTTATTCTCAGTTTTATTTACAGTTACAACAGCTTCTTTAACTAATGGATATTGTAATAAAAGTGATTCAATTTCCCCTAATTCAATCCTAAAACCCCGTAATTTTACCTGCTCATCCATGCGTCCTAGATATTCTAAATTGCCATCATCTCTCCATCTTGCTAAATCCCCAGTTTTATAAATTCGCTCAACTTGACTGAATAATTCCACTTCAATAAATTTTTCGGCAGTAGTTTCAGGACGATTCAGATAACCTCTAGCTAAACCCACACCCGCAATGCACAACTCACCAGGAATAGCAGGGGGTAATGGTTGATGATGTCTATCTAAAATGTAAGTGCGGAGATTAGATAACGGTTGACCAATTAGTGGTTTTTTCCCATTCGGTTCACAAATAGATATACTGGCAATAACCGTAGATTCTGTTGGTCCATAGCAGTTAAAGAAATTGCGTGTTGTTCCCCACTGTTCCACCAATTCCGTTCCACAAGCTTCACCACCAACCATAATGGCTTGCAAATCAGGTAATGAGGCTTGAGGTAATACAGATAAGGCGGAAGGAGGTAAGGCGAAATGGGAAATTTTGTGAGTGGCTAATAAGTCCACTAAGACTTGACCGGGTAACAGATTTTCTTTCTTGGCTAAGTACAAACAAGCACCTGCGGATAAAGTAGTGGCGATTTCCCCAATAGATAAATCGAAACTAAAAGATCCAAACTGAATCCAGCGGCTGTGGTCTTGAACTTGACAAGTTGTAGTCCAGGCTAAAGCTAGATTGACAATTGCCCGATGTTCAATCATTACCCCTTTTGGTTGTCCTGTTGAACCGGAAGTATAAATAATATAGGCTAAATTATCAGGCTGGCTTTGAGCATGAGGATTATCTATTATTTCTTGAGTAAAATTTTCTGCATCCAAACAAATAACTTGAACAGGATTTTCTAAATTATCTAAAGGTAATTGCTCTAATAAAAAACTTTGTGTTAGTAATACCGATATCTCGGAGTCTGCTAACATAAACTGAATCCGTTCTTGGGGATAATTGGGATCAATCGGCACATAAGCACCACCAGCTTTGAGGATACCCAGTAACCCAATAATCATTTCTAATGAGCGTTCAACACTAATACCAATTAAGGTATCTGGTTGAATTTGGTGATTTTTCAGTAAATAATGCGCTAGTTGGTTGGCTTTTTGGTTTAGTTGTTGATACGTTAGTTGTTGAGATTCAAGAACTACAGCAATATTTTGGGGATTTTTGGCAACTTGCTCTTCAAATATGTCAACTAAAGTTTTATCATCAGGATCATCAGTTTGAGTTTGATTCCAGCATTGTAGTTGTAGCAGTTCGGCTGCTGTGATCAAAGGCAAAGTATGGATAGGTTTTTGAGGATGCTCAATCATCCCCTGGAGCAGCACTTCAAAGTGTTCTGCCATCCGTTGGATAGTACCCTCTTTAAATAGATCCGTAGCATATTCCCAAGAGCAATTTAACTGATGATCATCTTCCATCACCATCAGGGTTAAGTCAAACTTAGCGATCGCACCCTTGACTCCCAGCAATTCAGTATCTAACCCTGATAAATCCAAATCTGGACTAGCATTATTTTCCAGAGCAAACATCACCTGGAATAAAGGGTTATAGCTCATACTGCGTTCTGGTCGTAACTTTTCTACCAGCACATCAAAGGGAACGTCTTGATGTGCATAAGCATCTAAACAAGTTTGGCGAGTTTGTTGTAAAAACTCAATAAAACTTAGCTCTAGTTTGATTTGCTGACGCATAACCAAAGTATTGACAAAAAAGCCAATTAACCCTTCAGTCTGGCTATGGGTGCGGTTAGCAATGGGAGAACCAATACATAAGTCTTCTTGCCGACTGTAACGAGATAGTAAAATGCTCAAAGTAGCCAACAAGGTCATATATAAACTTACGCCTTGCTGTTGGCTAAAAGCATTAACAGCAGCAGTTAATTCCGGTGAGAGAGAATAAATATAGCGATCACCTCTGTAACTTTGCTGTGCTGGACGGGGATAATCTGTAGGTAATTCCAGTAATGGGGAAGCATCACCTAGTTGATGTTTCCAGTAATTAATCTGCTTTTCTAATACTTCTCCTTGTAACCAGTGGCGTTGCCAAGCTGCATAGTCACTGTATTGAATCGGTAAAGAAGCAAAAGTTGGGGTTTGACCTTGAGAATAAGCAGTATAAGCCTGCCATAACTCCCGCAAAAATATTCCCATTGACCAGCCATCACTGATAATGTGGTGCATATTGATGGCCAAGACAGATTTTTGCTCCTCCAATTGCAGCAGTTTAGCTTTAAACAAAGGGCCAGTATTTAAGTCAAAGTGTTCTTGTGCATGAGCGTCAATTAAATCTTGGATATTTGGGCATTGGGTATCTAAATCAAGCTCTCCCTTGTTCCCATTCCCTAATTCCCGGCAATCTTGTACTGTTAAAACTGCGATTTCGTCTAAACTGCGGATGGCAACTTGTGGTTGTCCGGTAACTGTAGGAAAATACATCCTCAGACTATCGTGCCGATTCAGCAGATCAGCCAAACTAGAATGTAGGGCATCAATATTCAGGTTGCCGTTCAGTTGTAAAGCGATCGGCATATTGTAAGCTGCTGATGACCCTTGGAGTTGTGCTAATAGCCAGAGACGTTGTTGAGCAAAGGACAGAAGCTTGGGAGATTCAGGACTTAAAGCCGGAATTTCCTCTGCTGAAACAGCTTGTGTCTTAGCCGCTTTCAAAAAAGCGAGAATATCTGCTTTGTAGTGTTGAATTTCCTGCTTGAGTTCAGCAGTGAGGGCGTTTTTGCTAGTACGAATCCGTAACTTATCATCTTCAGCCCAAATTCGGCAGCCCATGTTCTGCAAACGAAGCATTAAAGAAACTACTTGCTGATTTTGTGTGATGGTCATAGTTCAATTTCCTCTTCTTCTGAGTTTAAAGGTTGTATATCTGCGGTTGTGGAATTAACCCAAATGCAGCTATCTATATAATTTGCTAAGTCAATGAGAGTGGGAGACTCAAATACTTGACGCAGTGGAATCTCTACTTTGAAAGTGTCGCGGATGCGGTAGCACAGTTGGGTAGCTAATAAAGAATGTCCTCCCAATTTGAAGAAGTTATCTTGTCTGGAGATCGCTTCATATTTCAGTAACTTTGCCCATAGTTGAGCCAGCAATTTTTCTGTCTCTGTTACAGGCAATTCAATGTCTGTGGCTGCAAATGCTGTATCGGTTGCAGGTAAAGCTTTGCGGTCTATTTTGCCATTATGTGTCAGTGGTAGTTTTTCCAAAACAACAAAATGGCTGGGAATCATATAATCAGGCAGAGTTTTGCCCAGAAAATCCCGCCATTCTGCTAATAAAGCTGGATCAACTTGATTGGTGCGATATTGCAACGGTTGGTTGGCGTAATGTTGCCAAGGTTTCAACCGCCAATTGCCTTTGGTCGCAAATCGTGGTGTTGTCACCTCTTCGGGGATATTCCGTTGAAAAACAACATCGTAACCAGAAAATCCTGTAGAGCTATATTGAATAAAAGCCGTATAGGGCAAATCTGGTGCTAAAGTTCGGAATGCTTCGGGTTCTATCCCTGATTTAGCTTGGGCAATTGCCGCTTTTAAGTCTGTAACAGTACCATCTAATTGAGGAATTTGTTCTAACAACGCCATTTCTGAGGTTAGACGCGCATTAGGAATATCTTTAATCCCTAGTAAATCTGGTTGCTCGGTTGTTAAAATTCTCTCAATTGTTTCCCGATTCAACTGATGCTCTTGCCAATCTAACCATTCTGGTTGGCTCAGGGGAGTATCTACCTGATCTAAATGTAAAACAACGTCATAACGAAAACGACTCATTTCCGTATGACTGTAACCCCGTTTCAATTGAATTTGTACATGACTAATCCGAGGAAATCTTTGTTTCAGGGCGATAAAGAAATCAGGGTCAATCAGTAATTCTTCTTCGGTGCGAATGCTTTTTTGAATCTGTTGGCGTAAATCCTGAATTGATAAATCATCAGCAGCACGATAAAACTCAACTGCGGTATGGAAAGCCTCCAATAAATGTAGATTTCGCACATCTCCCATGAAGATTTTTCCCTGATTACTTAAAGTTTTGATCGCCCCTTCGATGACTGACAACAAGTAATCCAAAGAAGGAAAATACTGAATCACAGAATTGATGATTACCAAGTCATAAGCATTGGTTTCAATGCCATCAAACTGGTGGGCTGCACTAGTTTTTAAGGTAACTTTCTCCTTAAGAGACTGCTGTTCTAGATGTTGTGCTATGTACTGCAAAGCCTCTGGAGCAAAATCTGTACCGAAATAATGCTGACAATGGGGTGCGACTTTAAACAATAACATCCCTGAACCGCAACCGATTTCCCAAACTCTTTCGGGTCGAAGTTCCAGAATTCTATCAACGGTTGTATCTCGCCATTCTTGCATTGCTGCTGGGGGAATGGGTTGTGCTGTGTAGCTATCATTCCAACCAACTATATTCAGGGTTGGGTCATCGGTTGGGGTTTGTTGCCCAGAGTAGTTATCATTAAATAGGTGTTCCCACAATTCCACCAATTCATCTGGATTTGTACTGTCTTCTGTTGCTGTGGGGACAATATAACCTACCAGACGTTTATCAAGGTCAGTTTCCTCTCTAACAATGACAACTGCTTCCTGAATTAAGGGATGTTTGAGTAATGAGGCTTCAATTTCACTTAATTCAATCCGAAAACCACGTAGTTTGACCTGATGATCGATCCGACCTAAGTATTCCAAATTGCCGTCAGGTAGCCAACGAGCTAGATCGCCAGTTTTATAAATTCGCTCAACTTTACCGAATAACTCAATTTCAATGAACTTTTCGGCGGTTAATTCAGGACGGTTGAGATAACCTCTGGCTAAACCAACACCAGCAATACACAACTCACCAGGAATACCAGGGGGTAATGGTTGATAGTCGGTATCTAAAATATAGATGCGAAGATTAGATAATGGTTTACCGATAGGCGGTTTTTTGCCATTGGGTTGACAAAGAGCTAAGGCCGCAGTCACGGTGGTTTCTGTCGGACCGTAGCAATTATATAAGCTTTGTTCTGTTCCCCATTGGCTAACTAATTCAGCAGTACAAGCCTCTCCACCAACGCTGAGGCATTGCAAATCCGGTAAACTCACTTTTGGTAAGACAGATAAAGCTGAAGGAGAAAGAAAACTGTGAGTAATTTTGTGTTCAGTTAGAAAGTCAACTAGGCTTTGACTAGGTAACAAAGTTTCTTGATCGCCCAAACACAAGCAAGCGCCCGTGATCAAACTAGTAGCAATTTCACCAATGGACAAATCAAAACTAAAAGAACCAAACTGAAGCAAACGGCTGTGGTTTTTAACTTGAAAAGTTTGCGCCCAAACCAAACTTAAATTGACAATGGCGCGATGCTCAATCATTACCCCTTTGGGTCGTCCTGTCGAACCAGAGGTGTAGATGACATAAGCTAAACGATCAGGCGTACTTTGGGAACTGGGATTATTGGTTAACTGCGAACTGAAAGTTTCCTCATCCAAACAAATTACTTGAGGAGGGTGTTCTAGTTCAGTTGTCGGTAATTGGTGTTTGAGGGAAGTTTGGGTTAACAATACCGATGTCCCACAATCTGCTAACATGAACCCAATCCGTTCTTGGGGATAATTGGGATCAATCGGTACATAAGCTCCACCGGCTTTGAGGATACCGAGTAGACCAATAATCATTTCCAATGACCGATCCACACAGATACCAATTAAGGTGTTTGGCTGAATTTGGAAATTTTGAATGAGGTAATGAGCCAATTGATTCGCTTTTTGATTCAGTTGTTGATAAGTCAGGCTGCGGTCTGCAAACACTAATGCAACTTGATCGGGGGTTTTTGCTGCTTGTTTTTCAAACAAAGTTACCAGTGTTTGGTCTTGAGGGTAATCGGTGTTAGTTTGATTCCAAGCGTGCAATTGTTGGATTTCTGCTGTTGTGATTAATGGCAGCGTACTGATAGGCTGTTGGGGATTTTGGGTAATTGCTGTCAGCAAGACTTCAAAGTGTCTCGCCATGCGCTTAATTGTGTCTGCTTCAAATAAGTCGGTGGCATATTCCCACACACAGTTTAATTGGTTGTTATTTTCCCGAAGATCCAGTCCCAGGTCAAATTTAGCAAATGGGAAACTTTGCTCGAAGGATTGAATATCAAGCCCTGGTAAACTAACATTCGTCCCTGCGCCTTCGGTGTTTTGCAAGGCAATCATCACTTGGCAGAGGGGATTACGGCTGAGGCTGCGCTCTGGTTGTAGTTTTTCTACCAGATACTCAAAGGGAATGTCTTGATGAGCGTAAGCATCTAAGCAAGTTTGGCGAGTTTGTTGCAGTAACTCACTAAAACTTTGCTCTGGCTTGATTTTGCTCCGCAATACTAAGGTATTGACAAAAAAGCCGATTAACCCTTCTGTGTAGCTATGGGTGCGGTTAGCGATCGCACTCCCGATACATAAGTCTTCTTGGCGGCTGTAACGAGATAGTAAGATACTCAAAGCCGTTAACAGGGTCATAAACAAACTCACCCCGTTTTGTTGACTCACGATTTTGAGTTGCTGTGTCAGTTCCTTACTTAAACAATATTCCTCATGTTCACCTTGATAACTTTGTTGTGCTGGCCGGGGATGATCAGTAGGTAATTCCAGCACACGGGGTGCATCATCTAGTTGTTGTTTCCAATAATTTTCCTGGCTTGCTAAAATTTCCCCTTGTAACCAACTACGTTGCCAAGCTGCATAATCACTATACTGAATCGGCATGGGTGACAAGTTCGGAGCAGAAGCCGCAGCATAAGCAGTATAAGCCTTTTCCCATTCCCGTTTAAACACACCCATGGACCAGCCATCACTGATAATGTGGTGCATATTAATCAGCAGGAAATTTTGATGTTGTCCCAGTTGCAGTAGTTTAGCTTTGAACAGAGGACCAGTATTTAAGTCAAAGGGTTCTTGAGCATGGTTATCGGCTAACCTTTGTACAGTTTCCGCTTGCGTTTGGGGATTGAGTCTCTGTAAGTTGGCAATTTCTAATACTTCTATATCTTCTACATTTTTAACTACTACTTGTGGTTCTCCCTCCAAGGCAGGGAAATAAGTGCGTAAACTTGTATGCCGTTCTAGCAAATAAGTTAAACTCTGCCTCAGAGCCTCTACATTGAGATTGCCGTCAAGTTGGAATGCGATCGGCATATTGTAGGTAGCAGAAGTTCCTTTTCCTTCCAGTTGAGCGATAAACCAAAGTCTTGATTGGGCAAAGGAAAGAGTTTTAGGTTGATTTTCCAACTGGGGTAGGATGGGAGGTAAGGCGACACTCGTAGAAGCTTTGTTAATTTCCCTTGCCAACTCAGACAAAATGCTTTGCTCAAATACTTTGCGGACAGGCAATTCTACCCCAAAACTATCACGAATTCGAGCAATTAATTGAGTTGCTAACAGGGAATGTCCTCCCAGTTCAAAGAAGTTGTCAGAGCGACCCACAGACTGAATTTTTAATAAACCTTGCCATAAACTAGCGAGTAGTTCTTCTGTGAGAGTTACTGGTATTTCCAAATCAGAGGAAGTAGCAGTGTGTGGTACTGGTAATGCGCGGCGGTCTATTTTTCCATTAGCGGTTAGTGGCAGGTTTTCCAAAACCATAATCTGGCTAGGAATCATATAATTTGGGAGGCGATTTTTGAGGTATTCTCTGACTTCAATTACCAAATTCGCGGTTTTTTCTGATTCTGTAATATAGGCAATTAACCGGGGATTGTTATCAGTTTCATATAAAATTACCACAGCTTCTTGAACTGATGGGTGCTGTAATAATAGTGATTCTATTTCACCTAATTCAATTCTAAAACCGCGTAATTTTACCTGCTCATCAATGCGCCCCAAATATTCTAAATTGCCATCATCATCCCATCTTGCTAAATCACCAGTTTTATAAATGCGCTCAGTTTTACCGAATAAATCAATTTCAATAAATTTTTCGGCGGTAGTTTCAGGACGGTTGAGATAACCCCGTGCTAAACCTACTCCCGCAATACACAATTCCCCAGGAATGCCAGGAGGTAATGGTTGATTGTGAGGATCTAAAATGTAAATACTGTTGTTAGCTATAGGTTGACCAATGGAGGGCTTTTTCCCATTCGGTTCACAACGAAAGATACTGGCAATAACTGTCGATTCCGTCGGACCATAGCAGTTGAATAAACTTCTGGTTGTTCCCCACTGATTAACTAATTCAGCAGTACAAGCCTCCCCACCAACAGTAAGGCATTGCAAATCAGGTAAATTCACCTTTGGTAAGACAGATAAAGCTGAAGGTGATAAAAAGCCGTGAGTAATTTTGTGTTCAGTTAAAAAGTTAACTAAGCTCTGTCCAGGTAATAAAGTATCTTTATTTCCTAAATATAAACAAGCACCTGCGGATAAAGAAGTGGCAATTTCACCAATAGATAAATCGAAACTAAAAGAACCAAATTGCAGTAAGCGGCTGTAATTTTGAACTTGGAATTTTTCAGCCCAAGCTAAACCTAAATTCACAATTGCTTGATGTTCAATCATCACACCCTTGGGTTTTCCAGTAGAACCAGAGGTGTAGATCACATAAGCTAAATTATCAGGCTTAACTTGATTTTTAGTTATTTTCCTTTGCGTCTCTGCGTCTTGGCGTGAGCTATCATCTAAATAAACAACTTCAACAGGATTTTCTAAACTATCTAAAGGTAATTTATCTACTAAAAAACTTTGGGTTAATAAAACCGATATCCCTGAATCTTCTAACATGAAGCGAATCCGTTCCGAGGGATAATTAGGGTCAATCGGTACATAAGCACCACCAGCTTTAAGAATACCAAGGACACCAATAATCATTTCTAAAGAACGTTCCACAGAAATGCCAATTAAGGTATCTGGTTGCATAAGGTAATTTTCAATTAAATAATCAGCTAATTGATCAGCTTTTTCATTTAATTGTTGATAAGTTAGGTTTTCTGATTCAAAAACTACAGCTAAATTATCAGGATTTTTTATAACTTTTTCTGCAAATAAATCAACTAAAGTTTTATCTTGAGGATATTCTGTTTGTGAATGATTCCATGTTTGTAGTTGCTGAATTTCATCTTCAGTCAGCAAAGATAGATTATTGATTGATTGATGGGGATTATCAGTAATTTGTTTAAGCAGAACTGCAAAATGTTCTTTCATCCTTTGAATAGTTGCATCTGCAAACAAATCCGTTGCATATTCCCATTCTCCGGTTAAACCTTGGGGAGTTTCCCGAAAAATTAAGGATAAATCAAAGAATGTTGTGGTGTTTTCCCACTCAAACCGAGTGAGAGTTAAACCAGGAAGTTCTATTTTTTCTGGAGTTCCACTTTGCAAACCAAAAGCAACTTGAAAGAGGGGATGATGAGCAAGCGATCGCTCTAAACCTAATTCATCAATTAATTTTTCAAAGGGTAAATCTTGATGATCATAAGCATCTAAAGTTACTTGTTTTACTCGTTGTAATAATTCTCTAAAACTGGGATTTCCTTGTAAGTTGGTACGCAAAGCCAGAGTATTGACAAAAAAGCCAATTAGGGGTTCTATTTCTTGGCGGTTACGATTAGCGATCGCCGAACCAACTACAATATCATTTTGATTACTATAACGAGATAATAACAGCGCGAATACTGCCAGTAAAGTCATAAACAAAGTAGTTCCTGACTCCTGACTTAATCGCTTTAATTTTTGCGTTAAATTTAAATCAATTTCTAAAAATTCACTACGTCCTTTAAAACTTTGAACTGATGGACGTTGATAATCTGTAGGTAATTCTAATAATGGATTAATTTCTGCTAATTGTTGTTGCCAGTAATTGAGTTGTTTGTTTAAATTTTCTCCTTGTAAATATGACCTTTGCCAGTGGGCAAAATCAGCATATTGTAAAGATAATGGGGGTAAAGAAGAAGATTCTCCATTACAAAAAGCGGTGTAAAGAGTGAATAATTCTTTACGGAAAATATCCATTGACCAACCGTCACAAACTATGTGATGAATGACCAATAATAGCAGATGAGATTTATCAGCTAGTTTTAGTAATTTTACTCGCAATAAAGGAGCTTTTGCTAAGTCATAAGGCTTTTGTAATTCTGCTGTTGCTAAATGTTTGGCTTTGCTGAATTTATCTTTCTCTGCTACTTGTTCCCAGTCTAGGATTTCTATTTTTAATTCAGGTTGGGTGTGAATTATCTGTATGGGTGATTCATTAACAATAGAGAAGCTAGTGCGTAAGATTTCATGACGGTGGATAATTTCTAAAATAGCTTTTTCTAAAGCATTAATATTTAAAATACCGCTAATTTGCCAGAAAAATGGCACGTTATAAACACCATTTTCTCCTTCTAGTTGGTCAATAAACCACAGTCTTTGTTGTGCAAAGGAGAGGGGAAGGGGTTTTTCCCGCGATACTGGTTGGAGTAGTGGGGGTTGTTGTTGCTTTTTGAGTTTTTGTAAAACTAATTCTCGTTTTTCTGGTGATAGGTTTTCAAGTCTTTTTAGTAAGTCGCTCATAATATTTGTGTAGAAATTTGTTTTTTTATTTTTGATCGTTCGCGTAGCGTGCCGTAAGGTATACCGCAGAGGCACAGAGTACACAGATAAGTAAGGTATTTTACAATTAATTTAGTGGCTATATGAGAGATTTTGTTAATTTATACTGCTGGTCTAAAGAAGTAGCTGCGTCGAGTTTTGAATTTGCCATTTTCAAAGGAATAAACGTCAGCAAAACGCTCATTAATAGGAGAGCCATTTTTATGTACACCAATAAATTTTCCCCAGCAAGCACCATGATTATTGTCAACCGCAATATGTTCGATGTAATGTTGACCAGAGACAATAACTCTCTCATATTGATAAAAATTTAGCATTTTGTCAAGACCAATAAAAGGCTGATAACCAGGACGTTCATAGATAATATTGTCGTCGAAGCAATTTTTGAGTAAATTCCAATCTGAGGAATCAACAGCAAAAAATAAAGTAACTATCAATTTCTTTTTGGCAGCAATATTCGATAAGGTAATAGTATTTGACATATTCTTAGTTCTGGGAATTTTTTATTGAGTTAAATCAAATTGCTACAACTAATTATCACAACATTAATTGCTGTATCACCTCCTCTTCTGATAGCTCATCTACCTCTGCTAAAATCCTGGCTAGTTCATCACTTTCTGCTTGCTTAAGTTGTTGTTCACTAACTTTTTGGGCAAGTTCAGCAATAGTTGGATTTTCAAACAAATAACGCAAAGGAAAATCTAGAAAAAAGACTTCTCTTAAACGAGAAATTACTTGGGTAGCTACTAAGGAATGTCCTCCTAATTCAAAGAAGTTATCGTTAATTCCCACTTGTTTTAATTTCAAAACTTCTGTCCAAATATCTGCTAATTCTTGTTCTGTATCGGTGCTAGGTAGAACAAAATCAACTTCTAGATTTCTTTGAGAAGTATCAGGAACTGGTAAAGCACGGCGATTGATTTTACCATTAGCAGTTAGGGGTAAATTCTCTAGAAATACGAAAGCAGCAGGAATCATGTAATCTGGCAGTTTTGATTTGAGGAAGTTTCTCAAGGTGCTGGGAGTTGGTACATTATTTTGTGCTACTAAATAAGCTACTAATAATTTGTTACCTGGTTCATCTTCCCGCGCAATTACTACAACTTGTTGAATGTCACGATGTTGAATTAAAACTTCTTCAATTTCTGCTAATTCAATTCTAAAACCGCGAAGTTTTACTTGTGTATCAATTCGTCCGATAAATTCTATATTCCCATCAGGTAAACGCCGAACTAAATCACCTGTTTTGTAAAGTGTATCTCCGGCAATAACCGGATTAGAAATAAATTTTTCACTGGTTAATATTGGTTGATTTAAGTAACCTCTAGCTACACTCGCACCACCTACATAAAGTTCACCAGGAACACCAATAGGAACTCTATGTAAATGAGTATCTAATATATAAACTGTTCTATCACCGATGGGTTTACCAATAGGAATGGAATGGACATTTTCAGCAAGTTGTTGAGGAATTGGATAACAACAAATAAATACTGTACATTCTGAAGGTCCATAACCATTGATAATTTTGGTTTTTGGTAATAGTTCTAAAGCACGACGCACATGATTTATAGACAATGATTCTCCGCCAATCAGCAGTTGTTTAATGCCTAATAAACCTTGTGGTATTGTATCAATCATCAAATTGAATAAGGTGGAAGTTAACCAAAGAGTGTTAACTTTTTGTTCTTGAATAAGTTGGGTTAATTTTTCTGCTGTAGGAATTTTTTCTGGATAAAGTACACAACGTCCGCCATAAAGCAATGGTGTCCACATTTCTAGGGTGAGTCCATCCCAAGAAATTGATGAATGTTGTAGCCAACTCTGGCTTTCATCCAGGTGAATATAATCAACCCCAAACATAAAACCTATAAAGCTACGATGGGGAACTTCTGTTCCTTTTGGTGTTCCTGTTGAACCTGATGTATAAATAATATAAGCTAAGTTTTCTGGAGTGACTTCACTAGGTAAATTATCTGCTGGATATTGGGCGATAATTTCCGCATCTGTATCAAGATTCACCACAGTTTGCTGATTGATTGGTAGTCTATTTTGTAAATGAGTTTGTGTTAGTAAAATGGATGTTTGTACATCTTCCAGCATGAAAGTTAGTCTTTCAGTAGGATAGGCTGGATCTAAAGGAACGTAAGCACCACCAGCTTTAAGAATAGCGAGTATTCCGACTACCATTTCTAAAGAACGCTCAACACAAATTCCTACCCTTGTTTCTGGTTTAACTCCTAATGATTTTAAATAATTTGCTAATTGATTAGCACGGTTATTTAATTGTTGATAAGTTAAATGTTCTTGTTTGTAAATAACAGCAATATTATCAGGTGTTTTCTGTACTTGTTCTTCAAATAAAATATGAACACATTGATAATTAATATTGTCTTGATTTTGATGATTCTCTAAAAGTATTAATTCTTGTTCTTCTGCTGCACTAAGTAAAGATATTTGTGAAATATTTTGTTGTAAGTTTTCAGAAAAACTTGTGAGCAATGTTTGGAAATGTCCAATTATGCGGCTAATTCTTGCTTCATCAAAGCAGCTAGTATCATAAACAAATCTACCTCCTAATTGTGAACCAGGATTAATGACTATGGTTAATGGGTAGTTTGTTCTTTCAAAACAACTCAAATTACTAATTTCTAAGGTTTTTTTTGTGTCCTTTTTACTGGAATCTACAGGATAATTTTCAAAGACTAACAAACTTTCAAATAATGGCATCCCTGGGAGAATATCACTTAATTGTTGAATTTCTGCCAGGGAAAAATAACTATACTGTTCTTGTTCTATGGCTTGAGTTTGTAGTTCTTGCAGCCAAGATAATATTTCTTTTTGATTATCAATTTTTACACGGGTGGGAATGGTGTTAATTAATAATCCCACCATTGATTCTATGTTTTCTAATACAGGTTGACGACCGGATACAGTTGCACCAAAAATTACATCTTTTTCGCCAGTGTAGCGGGAAATTAATAAACTCCATGCTCCCTGGACTAAATTATTTAATGTTAAATGATGCTGTCGTGCCGCAGTTTGCAATTTTTCAGTTACCGTTTGAGATAATTGAAAACGTTTTTCTTGATATATTCCTTGTCCTTTTTTACCAGTTAAAATAGTAGGTGTTTGTAAACCTTGTAGTGTTTGTTGCCAAAATTGTTTAGCTTGTTCAATATTCTGCTGTTGCAACCATTCAATATATTCTTTATAAGGTTTAACTGGTGACAATCTTAAATATTCACCCCGTTGATTTGCTTCATACAAAGTTAAAATTTCTTTGATGATAATTTGCATTGACCAACCATCAAAAAGAATATGATGATGACTCCAAATAAATTGATAGGTATTCTCAGTTAATTGAATGATGGTAAAACGCATTAAGGGAGCTTGATTTAAATCAAATCCTTTATGGCGATCGCTCACCAAAAAATCCTCTAAATTCCTTTGTTGCTCATCACCTGTTAAATGTCGCCAATCTAATTTTTCCCAGGGAAGATCCACTTGCTTATTGACTATTTGCAAGGGTTTTTCTATTTCTTCCCAAAAAAAAGCACTGCGTAATATTGAATGTCTGGCTACAATTTGTTCCCAAGCTTTTTGGAATGCGGAAAAATTCAACTCCCCAGAGAGGATGCAAAGTAACTGCTCAAAATAGACTTCTGATTCTGGTGCATAAAGGGTATGGAACAACATCCCTTGCTGCATGGGTGAAAGTTCATAAAGGTCTTCGATACTTTGCATAAAACTACCTCTGAGTTGGTGATTGGTGATTGGTGATTGGGGACTGGTGACTGGGTTATTAACCTCCCCATCTCCCCATCTTCCTATTTCTTTATTTCTTCTTGTTAATTTTGGCTAGGAATTTATCTAGCTGTTTTTGATTGAGTTTAGCGGCGGAAAAATCAGATGGGGTATAGCTTTGATCGTCTTTTGATTGACAGTGATCTATGAGGGTTGTTAATGCTTCCATGAATCCTGAAGCTAACCTTTCAATAGTGTCTCGTTTGTGAATTTTATCACTATATGCCCAAGTCATTTCTAATTTCCCAGACCGAATCAAGCCGCTAATTCCTAATATATGGCTACGACGATTTAATCCACTTTGTTCTGATTTAAATTCTTTAGCTTCACCTAAAACTGATGATGCTTTCAGCACTTGATCAAATTGTCCCAGGTAGTTAAAACTAACTTGTGCTGGTAGGGAAGCTAATTTTTCGCGGATGCTGGTGTCTGCATTTAAATATCGCAATACACCATAACCTATACCCCTGTTAGGAATGCTTCTTAGTTGTTCTTTGACTGCTTTTAAGGCTTCCCCTGGTTGGTTTTCTGGAATTTCTAAACCCACAGGGAATAAAGTTGTAAACCAACCTACAGTTCTTGAAAGGTCTACATCCTCAAATAAGTCTTCCCTTCCATGTCCTTCTAAATCTATTAGTAAAGAATTTTCTCCTGTCCACTGGGCAAAACTCTGTACTAAAGCTGTCAATAAAACATCATTAATTTGGGTATTGTAGGCAGAAGGTACATCTTGTAACAGGGCGCGGGTTTGTTGTTCATTTAACGCCAATAACACAGATGCAGTTGAAGCTAAGGTATTATTTTCCGCAACCGCAGGATAGTCTACTGGTAATGTTTTGGTGGAAATATTAGATTGATTTACCCAGTAATCTAACTCTTTCACAGCTTGGGTTTGGGCATATTCTGTTAAGCGATAGCTCCAATATTGCCAAGATGTTGTTTTCTCAGGTAATTTTATCGCCTGTCCCCGGCTTATTTGTTGGTAAGCTGTGGCTAGATCTTCCAATAAAATCCGCCAAGACACTCCATCAACTGCTAAGTGATGAATAATGAATAGTAAACAATTTGGTTGATTTTTGCCTAATTGAAATAATGCAACTTTGGCAATTTCTCCTGTGGCTAAATCCAAACTAGCTTGGAGTTGTGTATCTTTAGCTTTTATTGTTGTTTCCTGTGCTGCTGGTGACAAGTGCGATAAATCAAAGATACTTAATGGTACAGTTGCCTGGACATCGGTGTGAATTTGTTGCCAGTTTTCCCCTTCCTGTACAAATTGCGATAGCAAAGCATCATGATGTACCAAAAGTTTTTGTACCACTTCCAGCAATAACTCAGGTTGCAAGTCTGAAGGAACTTCTAACAATGCTGACTGGTTAAAGTAATTGATTTCTGGTAATTTCTGTGCAAAAAACCATTTTTGAATGGGTGTTAAACCAACTTTACCAGTTACTAAACCTTGTTCGGCGTTGATTTGGCGAGTCGTACCCGCTACTGTCGCTAAATCCGCAATGGTTTGATACTTAAATAACTGTTTAGCGGCAATTTGGATACCGGCCTGATTCGCTTTAGAAATTAACTGAATACTGAGAATTGAATCCCCACCTAGTTCAAAAAAGTTATCGTGAATGCCAACGTTTTCTATTCTCAGCACTTCTGACCAAATCGCCACTAATTTTTCTTCTATCAGTGTGCGTGGTGCTGCAAATTTATCTTCATCACTGCGAGAAAAATCAGGTGTTGGTAAAGCGCGATAATCTACCTTTTGGTTGGGTGTCATGGGTATACTATCTAGCACCATGAACGCTGCCGGAATCATGAAATTTGGTAATTTCTGTTTGAGAAACTGACGAATTTCATCCACGTTATTGGAAAAACCTAACCCCCTAGCCCCCTTCCCTTGCAGGGAAGGGTGAATTTCTGAAGCCTCTCTCCTTGTAGGGGAGAGGTTTGGAGAGGGGTTTTGCGGTACAACATAAGCCACTAGTCGCTTTTGTCCGGTAATTTCTTGATGGGCAATGACAACAGCTTGGGATATTTGAGGATGTTGTCTTAATACTGTCTCAATTTCTCCCAACTCAATCCGAAAACCCCGAATTTTTACCTGATTGTCAACTCGTCCCAGGTATTCTAAATTACCATCTATTCTGAATTTGACTAAATCCCCAGTTTTATATAGGCGATTTCCTTCTGTGTTCTCAATAAATTTCTCGTTAGTTAATTCAGGACGTTGCCAATATCCTCTTGCTAGTCCTGCTCCCCCAATGTGTAATTCCCCAGGAACTCCTATCGGTACGGGTTGCTGATTTTGATCTAAAACGTAAACTTGGGCATTACTAATGGGTTTACCGATGCTCACAGCAGTATTGGTTGGAGTGAGGCGTTCTAAGGTGGTGACTACTGTTGCTTCTGTGGGTCCGTAACTGTTAAATAATTGAGGCGGTTGGGAAAGATGCGCTACGCAATGATGCCAATGTTGCACTTTTTCTAGGTGGACTTCTTCACCACCAATAATCACAGTTCTCAAACTTCCAGGAATACGGGAATGTTGGGGATTTAGTGCTGTTACTAATTGATGCCAGTATGCTGTGGGTAAGTCCAAAACTGTTAACTGCCATTTTTGACAACACCGCCAAAAATCATCGCTGGAGTTGAGCATTTCTTCGGTGCGTAACACTAAGGTTGCACCAACAGCAAGACAGGGGAAGATTTCTTCTATGGATGTATCAAAACAAACAGAGGCAAATTGTAGAACCTGATCTTGAGCATTGATGCCATACTCATTAATAGCAGTGGTAACAAAGTTCAACAATGAACGATGTTCTATCATTACCCCCTTGGGTTTACCCGTAGACCCAGAGGTATAAATAATGTATGCCAGGTTATTGAGTTGAACGTCACTAACTGGGTTGGCTGTACTTTGGGAAGCTATTTCTGCCCAATCTGTATCTAAACAAATGGTTTTGCTGGTATAACCTGTCAGTTTCTCTTGGAATCTATTTTGTGTGAGTAAAATACTGAGTTGGGTATCTACGATCATCTCAGATATGCGTTCTTGGGGATAAGCAGGATCAATGGGAACGTAAGCACCACCAACTTTGAGAATCCCCAGTAAACCAGCAATCATTTCTAGGGAACGATCAACACAGATACCAACCAAGGTTTCGGGTTTGACTCCTAAACTTTGCAGATAGTGGGCAATTTTGTTAGCGCGATCGCTCAATTCTCGGTAAGTTAATTTTTGCCCATTCTGCTTTAGAGCGATCGCATCCGGTGTTAACTCTACTTGCAGTTCAAATAACTTATGGATACACTGATTTTGTGTATCTCCCCTGTCTGTTTGATTCCATTCCCCTAGCAATCTTTGTTGAGATGGAGTCAACAGAGGTATTTGACCAATTCCTGCGGCTGGGTTGGCGAGCATTTCAATTAATACCTGTTCATACTGCTCTAGCATTGCTTCGATAGTTTCAGCATCGAACAAGTCGCTATTATATTCCAAAACCAGGGTAATTCCTTTTGCTCCTGTTTTTGCACCGGACTGTACACTTTGTTCAAACCTGGGGATAACTAAGAAGTCAAGATCAAACTTGGCAGATTTGTTATTAGCTGGTTCATGCAAGGTGAAGTCAAAGCCAGGGAATTTTAAATAGGGTTTGGCGGAGTTATGGAAACTAAACATCACCTGAAATAGCGGATTATGACTGAGGTTACGAACCGGTCTAATCGCTTCTACCACTTTATCAAAGGGTACATCTTCGTTAGTATAAGCTTCCATTGTCACTTGGCGCACCCGGTCGAGCAATTCCCGCACGCTGGGATTACCGGAAACATCGGTGCGTAACACCAAGTTATTAACAACCATACCCATCATATTTTCGATTTGGTGCATCCGGCGATTGGCAACCGCAGACCCAATAAAGATATCATCTTGGCCAATGTAACGGTGCAAGAGAATGATGAAAGCTTCCAGCATTGTCATAAATAAGGTTGCACCTTCCTGATGACTGAAAACTCTCAGAGATTCGCACAAATCAACGGGCAATTCCATCCTCGCGTTTTCGCCATGATAGGTTTGCTCTTGGGGACGTAGGCGATCGTAAGGTAATTCCAATAACGGGGGAATACCTGCTAACTTTTGTTGCCAATAAACTAATTGGGCTTGAGCTTCTTTTGTTTGCGCCCATTCACGCTGCCAAGTGGCAAAGTCGGCAAATTGGTAACTTAATTCCGGTAATGGTGAAGGTTTACCCGCAGAAAAAGCTGCATACAGTGTTACCAACTCACTTAAAAAGACGTTAAATGACCAGCCATCATGCGCCATGTGATGTTCCACATGAGTGAATATATATTCCTGTTCGCTCACCTGAAATACCGCCCATTGCACTATTGGTAGTTGGGTTAGGTCTAGGTGTGTGAGAACTTCAGCCTGTGCTAACTTTTGTGCCTGTATTTGTCGCTCAGGTTCAGGAATTGGCCGCAGATCAACGACTCTCAAAGCGGCTCCTGGATGGGGGTGAATTACTTGATACAGCCTACCATTCACCTCTTGATAAGTTGTCCTGAAGATTTCATGCCGCCTGACAATCTCATCTAGAGAACGTTGTAGCGCTTCAACATCCAGATTGCCTCTAATGTCCATTGTGGACTGGAATTGGTAAGCGCTATTTTTTGGTGCTAATTTATAAACAAAGTAAATGCGCTCTTGGGAAAAGGAAACTGGTACAATTCCTGCATGGGAAATATGTTGAATAGTGGGGCGTTCCCATTGGGTTTCTTCACCACCTTGGGCAATGAGTTCAGCTACAGCAGCTATGGTGGGGTTAGCAAATACTTGAGCAAAAGATATATTAACTGAGAAAATTTCCCGCGCCCGAGAAATCATTTGCGTCACAATCAGAGAGTGACCACCCAAACAGAAAAAGTTATCATTGACTCCCACTACATCTAGTCCTAATAACTCAGTCCAGAGAGTCGCTAACTGTTCTTCAATCGAGTTACGGGGTGCAACAAAAGTTTCTTCGAAATCGGGGCGTGTGCGAGCGGGGGCTGGCAGACTACGACGATCAACTTTACCATTGGGGGTCAAGGGTAAGGAGTCCAGCATCATCCAAGCGGCTGGAATCATGTAAGCGGGTAGCTTGTCTTCGAGAAAGTTTTTTAAGGTTGTGGCGGTGAGTGGGGATTTTTGATCTGACAAGTCAGCGCTTGCGCTATCAGCTACAAAATAAGCAACCAACCGTTTATCACCAGGAACATCTTCCCGAACAATTACTACAGCTTGTTGTATATCTGGGTGTTGACTTAAAGCCGCTTCAACTTCTCCTAGTTCAATCCGAAAACCGCGAATCTTAACTTGGTTATCAACTCGCCCCACAAATTCAATATTACCGTCTGGTAAGTAACGCGCTAAATCCCCTGTTTTATACAATTTTGGATTTTGGATTTGAGATTTTGGATGATGAAATGGATGAGAAATAAATCTTTCTGCTGTTAACTCTGGACGGTTGAGGTAGCCTCGCGCTAAACCATCGCCACCAATGTATATTTCCCCTGGAGTACCCACGGAAACAGGTTGTAGTTGCTCGTTAAGTATATATATTTGTGTATTGGATATGGGGCGACCAATGGGTAATGTTGTGCTACCTGCTGGTACATCCTCTACTGGATAAAAACAGGAGTATGTTGTACTTTCAGTTGGTCCATAAACGTGCAATAAATTCTGAGGTGCGCCATTGATCAGAACTGCTTTAACTGTTTTTGGATCTACAGCTTCACCACCAAATAATAAGTATCGCAGGTCTTTAAATGCTTGAGGAACAATGTTAGCTAATTGATTAAATAAGGCAGTGGTTAAAAATAAGATGTTAATTTTTTGTTCACTGATGTAGTCAGCAAAATCTAGGGGTGAAAGCAGAACGTTTTGAGGCACACCGACTAAGGTAGCCCCATGTAATAGTGAACCCCAAATTTCAAAGGTGGCTGCATCAAATGAGGTATTAGAAGCTTGGGCTGTGCGGTCAGTGGTTGTAAACTGGACATAGTTTGTATTACATACTAAGCGATTAACCGCCCGATGGGTTACAGGGACTCCTTTTGGTGTGCCTGTAGAACCAGATGTATAAATCACATAAGCTAAATTTTCTGCTGTTACATTATTAGTAGGATTTTCTTGATTTTGGCGATAAATCAATTCCCAATCTTGATCTAAACAAACTGTTTTTACACTACTTTCAGCAAAGCCTTGCACAAATTTTTGCTGGGTTAATAAAACTTGTACTTGGGAATCTGCAAGCATGAACGATATCCGCTCTTTGGGGTATGTGGGATCTAGTGGCAGATAAGCTGCACCTGCTTTGAGAATTCCCAATAGCCCGACGATCATTTCTAGGGAACGTTCAACACTAATCCCTACTAGAACTTCTGTTCCTACACCTAAAGATTGTAAATAATGAGCTACTTTATTGGCTTGGTGATTCAACTCTTGATAAGTAAGTTTTTGCCCATCAAAAATAGCAGCAATATGATCTGGAGTTTTTTCTACTTGTGCTACAAATAATTCATGGATGCACAAATGTTGAGGATAATCTACTGTGGTATTATTCCATTCCACCAATATTTGATGTTTTTCCTGTTCGGTTAAAACGGGCAAATTTTCCAGATAACTATTTGAGTTAATCACCATTTCTTCCATGATTTTTGTATGTAAATTGCTGATTTTACTAAGGTGGTAAATAATTAATACTTACTTGTTTTTTAATTTAAGCTTAATAAGCTTGATTTTTGTATTTCAGATTGTATTCCAGGAAAATTTATCTATTTTTAGGTAAAGTATTCTAGAATTATGACCAAGTTTTCTGGTGTTATAGAAATGGCCTATGAGAGATTCATCTAGTGTAATCGGACTCAGAGGCCATTTTTTATCTCATCCTGATTTATTTGATTTTGGTGAGATTTTCTGTACCTGGGAGTTCTGGACGTTGGAAAAGTAGAAGTTTCAAAAACCCTTTAATTTAATGGCATTTGTTTGAGAATGTCATCAAATTTAAGCATGAAATTATGCTTCTACTGCGACTTCTTCATCTTCATCAACAATTTCTACTGTTCTTGGTTCTTCACTCACTTCTGATTCTGTCGCTGTATGGGTTGCTGATTCTACGTGAGTGGTTAATTGTGTTTTTAGCTCGTCGGAAATGGGTAAATCATTGATTTCTTTGACGAGCGCCCTTATAGATTCGTTTTTGGTCCGTTCTGAATAAACTGCTTTGAGAATAGCTTCAATTCCATACGCGCCTACTGTATCTCCTACAACTCCTACTAGCCCCAGTAAACCGATACCTCCAAGGATACCAAGGGGTCCTCCTGCTGCTGTTAGGGCTGCAACAATAGCGGCATTACTACCTGCTGATGCAACTGCTAAGACTACAAGAATTATGCCAGGAAGACCTAGCCCAGCTAGTTTTTTGGCGATTTCGTCGATGTTCATGATCTAAGATCCTTAAATATTGTTAGTGGAAACGAAAAGTATTATCCTGTAATTTTTATCACAGTTTTACCCCACCCTAACCCTCCCCTTCACAAGGGGAGGGGACTACAATCCGCTAATGAATTGATAGCTAAAATATGATTTTGATATGTACTGCTCAAACTCTTGGTGTTAATCAAGAATCTGGCTGTTTTCTATTTTTACAAAGGATATATTCACGGTTCTTAGAGATGGTAAATAGTTCTTACTTTCTAATTTTAGATGATTTTGCAATTTCATTTTTAACTCCTCGCAAATTGGTAGATCTTGAATTTCGTAGAGTAGCGATCGCAAAGTTTCGGTTTTGCTGCGTTCTGAATAGACGGCTTTAAGAATACCTTCAATTCCGTAATCAGCAATGAGATCACCTATCACCTTTGTCAGACCCAGTAAACCTATACCGCCAAGGATACCAAATGGTCCTCCTGCTGCTGTTAGCACGGCAACAATGGCAGCATTACTACCTGCTGATGCAAATCCTAAAATCAAGAGAATGCTTCCAGGAAGACCGAAACCGGCAAGTTGTTTCACAATTCCATCCACTTAATCACCTAACCTTTTGATATTGTTGTTTTTAATTTTCTTAGTTGTATGAAATTGGAGTTATTGTAAACTCATAAACAGATTTCATAATTGTGACTAAGTTAGATAAAATTCACCCTCCTAATCTATTTAACCTGTATTTAGCAACTTGATTTTTCATCAAGAATATGGCTAATTTTGCCTTTGATTGCGGAAATGGCTACCGTTCGGGGAGAAGCTAAATAATTTTTCCCTGTAGGATCGCCACTGCGCCCTTTAAAATTGCGATTGGTTGCATAAACACCTGTTTCTTCTTTGTTTAAAACGCCAATTCCCGAATTGATACAAGCACCACAACCTGACTTAAGAATAGTTGCTCCTGCTTGGGTAAAAATGTCCATATATCCTAATGCTTCTGCTTTTTCCCGAATTTCTACGGAAGCAGGAACAATAAATAAGTTTACACCATCTGCGACTCGGCGATCCTGTAAAACTTCGGCGGACTGAGCCAAATCGTATAATTTACCTCCTGTACAAGAACCAATAAAGGCTTTCGTAATGGGGGTTTCTTCTAGCTGACTAATAGGTACTACTTGATCTGGTTTGGGAGGACGGGCAATTTGCGGTTCTAGATTACTGAGTTCCCATTTGTATATTTTCTCATACTCAGCATCAGGGTCGCCAATAATTTCTGTAAATTCTTGATCAGATCGACTTTTTACATAATTGCGGGTTGTTTGATCAGGAACGATTACACCACATATTGCACCACACTCAATGGCCATATTAGCAAGAGTCACGCGTTCATCGAAGGGCATTTGTTCGAGTATTGACCCTCTAAATTCCATGACTTTACTGGTAGCACCAGCACAACCAATTTGTCCCAGGATAAACAGAATGATATCCTTAGCACTGATATGGGCGGGTAGAGTTCCAGATAACTCAAATACCAGTGTTGGTGGAACACGAATCCACATATCCCCCATAGCATAGATATTGGCCATGTCTGTAGTTCCCACACCGGCGGAAAAAGCCCCTAATGCGCCGTAGGTGCAAGTATGGGAATCTGTACCAGCAATGATCATTCCTGGGCGGACAAATCCTTTTTCTGGTAGTAAGACGTGACAAATACCTGCTGCTTCTCCGGGAGAAACTATATCAAATAAATGACATCCTTGCTCTTTGGCAAAGTCAATCATTTCTTGATACATGACATTGGCTTTATGATCATTGCGAATGTCATTAACTTGAATAAAGTGATCTGCTACTAATACTACCCGTTGAGCATCCCACAGTTTTGCTTCTTGTCCGTAGTTTTTATAAAATGTTGTGGCTACGGGTCCTGCTACCGCATCATGGGATAGGGCTAAGTCAACTTGGGCAAAAACTACTTCTCCAGGACGAACATAAGCATTACCAGATGCTTTAGCTAGGAGTTTTTCAACTAAAGTCATTGGTCGTTGAGAAGTTAAGCTTTTAGGAGTGGTAATTTTTCCCTGACGACGCTGATGATTAAAAGGTATTAAACCACCTGCTTGGGCGATCGCACTAACTACAGGATTTTCCTGTTTTTCCCCCAAAATTTCTAAATTTAGTCCAATATTAATACTATTGCGATAAAAAATTTCTGCAAATGATCGCGCCTGAATTTTTTCAATTCCCGCAGCTTTAAGGGCAACAGGGGCAATTTCTCGACTAGAACCACAGCCAAAATTTTCTCCGGCGACAATCACATTGTATTTTAATAACTCTCCTACTCCTATCAGATGTTCTAAAGCATATTGTTTTAAAATATCAGGATCATAAGTTGTAGCTCGATTGGCAGGAATAATATCATCAGTATTAATATCATCCCCTAAATTTAAAACTTGTTTATTTATATTATTCATGCAGCACCCCCATTTCTGTATTTTGTAAATTATAAATTTCTGCTAATAAAAGCTGTATTAATTGTTCGGTATTGACTAATATTTCTGAGCCTTGAGGAGATAAATCCGCAGTCCGATATCCTTGAGCTAAAACTCGATCCTGCGCTGCCATAATGAGTTGGGCGGCTCTATTTTCCCCCCACTGTTCCAGCATTAAAACACAAGCTCCAATAGTTCCTAAAGGATTAGCAATTCCTTTACCTGCTATATCTGGGGCAGTACCGTGAATTGCTTCGTATAATCCAAATCCATCGGCATTGAGACTGGCTGAACCCAATAAGCCTAGAGACCCCACTAAAGCACCACCAATATCGCTGAGAATATCTCCAAACAAATTGCTGGCCAAAATTACATCAAATCTTTGGGGATTCGTCACCATTTGCATGGCTAAATTATCCACTAACATTGGTTCTACAGCAACATCAGGAAACTGGCTTGCTTCTTCTTGTACTAAACGAGTCCAAGGTAAATTAGGTAAAGCATTTTCTTTATGAGCTACTGTTAGTTTTCCTCGACGTTGTTGGGCTTTTTGCAAGGCTTGACGAGCAATTCGCCGTATTTCATGATCGTAATACAGCATGGTGTGATAGCCATAAGCCCCTTTTTCATCTGAACCACGTCCAGCAGATCCAAAATAAATCCCACTGACTAATTCTCGAATGACGAGTATATCTAGTCCTTTAATTTTTTCTGGACGTAAGCTAGATTTATTGATTAAACTATCAACAATGCGAATGGGACGCAGATTGCAAAAAAAGTCGTAATGTTTTCGTAGTTCTAGCAGTCCACCTTGGGTAACTGCACCAAAGACAATTCCATCAGATCCATTACATAGTTCTATTGTGGCTGGGGGAAAGTAACTACCAAATTTTTTTAAGGCTGTTGTCCCCAGCCAACCATAATCTACCTGCAATGTAAACCCTTGCAGTTTAGCTACTTGTTGCAAAAGTTGTAGGGAAACTTCCACAACTTCTGGTCCAATTCCTTCACCTGGAATAGCAACAATGCGATAAGACTGATTACTTGAAGACCTCATTGTTCCTTATTTTTTAATTGATGAGGATTCATCGAGCTTAAATTTGTCAAATTTGAACTCTCCCTGAGTAGCAAAACTGGCAATATCATAATTTAAGCAAATAATTGTGTAATGGGTAACACGCTCTCCTTTCTTTTTCCCATACTTTCAAGCAGAATGCAAGGACAGTTAAAACAGTTAAGATTTTGTAAGTAGGTTAGCATTGAAAATCGTCGTTATGGCACTAGGCTTGAGGCAAAAGGCAAAAGGCAAGAGGCAAGAGTGAAGAGGGTTTGGGCGATTTTACTTTTCTTTACACAGATTGGTTTTATTGTGTTCACCTACTTATAAAAAATTAAAAATTTGGTTACAATTCCTATAAATTAATTTTATATAGGATGACTATAGCAATCCTAAATGATTCATGAACACTTTCTGTTCCCTTGTCATAACGACAATTTTTAACGCCCACTTACTTAATTTTTGACATTAACAGAGATTCCGCAAATTTTGAGAGTGCCGTTATTATTGCTAATTTTCACAGATGTCAGTTCTTGGTTTAACAAATAGAATCTGCCCATGATACTAACTGAATTATAACGCCCATTCTTGGATTTTTTCAGCATTAATGTGGCTTTTTTCTGTTTATTCACTCCTTTAAGGATGAGGATATCTCCAAAATTAAAGCTTCCTGATGCAGTTAATTTATCACTATTTACTTTGGCGTTAATATTAGCAATACTATAACCTAAAAACTTGAGATTACCTACAAGACTAGCTGAATTATTGATATTTCCATCATTGTCTCTACCCAGAGTAACTGTAGCACCGTTGAAAGCTAAAATACCGAAATCGAAATCATTTTTCGCTTTTAGTCCTCTTTCATTGAGGATGATACCTAATGCAGTGAATCTTTTCCCTAAAATAGTAATATTCCCTAAACCTGAAACTTTTTTCTTGGTTAAATCAACTTTCAATTTAGGAACATTCAATTGGAGAATATTAACTAAATTCAGAAGTACATCTTTGATGAAAACATCTTCAACATTAAATGATAATTTTCCCCTACCTAAATCTTGATTAAAGGCTGTAATATCTGCTTCACCTGTAGCAATTTGCTGGGTTAAATTAACTGTTAACAGGGGAATACTGAGAGTTAAGAAACCGACTAAGTTGATCTGAATATTTTTCAGATTAATCCTATTTTGATTAATATCAAATGTAATACCTGCTAGAGTATTTCCTAAAATGGAAATCTTCCCAAAACCACTACCGCAGCCAGTTTTGATATCTATAATTAAATCATCAACATCAATACTTAGGAGATTAGCTAAATTCAAATCAAAGTTTTTAAATATCGCACTTGTAGAAGTAATTTTAAATTCCACATTGGCAATTTCGTTACCAAGCAATTCTACATAGCCATCTCCCTGAAGATACTGTTCGGTAGGTGTGATTTTTAAGGCTAAATCTAAACTGTCATCATCTGATCCTGTGATTTTGGCAAATCCTAAATCTATTTCCGAAACTTTTAACGAACCACTAATATTATTTAAACTTATGTTACCTTGCAAGAGTAAAATAGCTTCATGACCCCAAGCATGAATTTTGCCATTAATTTCTAATCCTTCTGATATCGGTTGTCCTGCAATTGTTGTGCAAAAGGGAACATATTTAATCAATGGGTTGGGTGTTCCATCTGCATCTGCATCAACTGATTCAATCTGCAAATTATCCAATGTTTCCAATAAGGATAATGCTTTGTTAACTAAATCTGGGGAAAAACCTGCTTGTTTTTGAATGAAAGCAGTGACCGGACCTTGCCATAAATCTATTAAACTAACGGGTTGATTAACAGTTAAAATTAATGCTAATCTTTGAGGATCGTTAGTATCTATTATGAATGCTACTTCTATGTCTATTTCTTCCCATCTCAAATCACCAATGAATCCCAAGTTATCAAAGTAAGGAGGTAAATATGTTCCACCTCCTTGAAATCTGAGATTACGCAGTTCAGTTCCGATTAATCCATAGGGATTATGCCAGGTTTTTTCCCCTCTTTGACTAAAATATGCTGTTAAAGATTTAGGTTCAAGGGAGAGATTTCCTGCAAGAAATAACTTAGGTTCATTTTCCTGACTGGGATCATAACCTTGAAGAATTAAGTTTCCCGTTAATCCAAATTTTGGCTGTAAATTAGCATCAATATCTAATTCGATGAGTAAATTATTAAAATCAGCTTGCAATGGTGGCTGAGAAAATAGGCTTCTTTTGCCTTTAATATGACCTGTTAAACTGACTTTTCCTGTTGAGTCTAGGCTAATTAATCCTCTTAAGTCTCTGATTCTTAAATGTTGATGAATAAAATCACTGATGTTTTTAGGAAATGTCTGTAAATCAATATCTCCAATCAAACTAAATCCTCTGTTTAAATTAATTTTACCTAATTTTTTATCAGCGAAAATACGGTTTTTGCTAGATATAATTAACTGTGGATTGTCTAGTTTTATATTACTGATGATAGGAACTATATTTGTGATTTTACTAAACCTAAATTCAGGATTTAATTGATATTTTAAGCTGGTGTCATTACTAAAAACTAATTCAATATTTTGGCTATTGAGTAATCCCTGTAAATATATTTCTAGTTCTTGACCAATTTTACATATTTTAAATTTTGGTTTAACTATAATAATTTGATGATTTCCGAATACTTCAGTAATAATTTTATCAAATATTACATTTATGTATTCGACTTTACTATGAATGTTAAAAATTTTGTCTAAATCTATCTGCACATCATCACCAAAATCCAAGTAAGTCTCGGAATTTGATGAAAATAAATTTACATTCTCTAAAGCTGCCAATTTTAATTTGATAGCTTCAGGTAAAATAATACCTGCTACATCAACACTATTAAGCATAAGTAAATATACCTGAGTTTAAGTAAACAAAAAAATAAGTATCAAATAGGAAATAACAACATATCCTACTGCACTCAAGGCTAGGCAGATTACATGGTTATTTACTATACTTGGTAAAATTTTGTATTTGTTAAAGTTCCGGTATTAATCTTAGCATTTAGTATAGTATTAATATCAAATCGGGCTAATTTATCTATGGAAAACATGATGATCTATCTATGGCAAGATTTTTGCTACAGTAAGTAATACATAGATCATTTTATATGATTAAACCAATTTAGTCAAATTTTTGGATTATGGCTTTAAAAGAAAATACCACAAAAAGAAGACGAGGTGCGCTTTTATCTCCTAAAGGACTGCAACGCTTGCAAGAAGCTATATCATCATGGGAGATTATAGAAAACCGGGGACAACGCCTCTCTTTAGAGGATTTATCAGACTATACGAAACTCTCTGCCAAAACTCTCAGTCGCTTATGGTCGGCTAGTAAAGGTGTAGACCAAAAAACTCTAAAATTATGTTTTAACACTTTTAATCTAGAACTGCATGAAGAAGATTACATCTTCCTAATGGAAGATTTTGAAACCAAAATATCAGATAGTAATAGTATATGTCTAAGAACAGAAAGTCCTGTTTGGTGGTCATATCCAGATGGACCAGTACCTTTAGATTCTCCTTTATATATTGAGCGTCAACCTATAGAAAAATTAATGTATCGAGAAGTGACTCAACCAGGTTGTGTAATGAGAATTTTCGCTCCTGGACAGATGGGTAAAACATCTTTGATACTGCGTCTTTTGTCCTTTGCAGATACAAAAGGATATCGCACTATAAATTTAAGTTTTTCTCAGATAGATGCTTATTGCTTAACTGACTTAAATAAGTTTTTGCGTTCTTTTTGTAGCCAAATTGCTATAAAACTGGGTATAGCGCCTAATATTAGTGAACATTGGGATGAAGATGTGGGTTATAAGTTAACCTGTAGTCTTTACTTTCAGTATTATATTCTCAAGGAGAGTGACAAACCTCTAGTTTTAGTATTGAGCGAAGTAGAACGATTTTTTGAATATCCCCATATTGCTCAGGAATTTTTTGCTTTGTTGCGTTGTTGGTACGAAGAATCACGGCAAAATAACTTATGGAAAAATTTGAGGTTAGTAGTTGCTTATTCAACAGAACAGTATTTTTGTTTAGATATCAATAACTCTCTGTTTAATATTGGACTACCTATCCGTCTGCAAGAATTTACTCAGCAACAGGTAGAAGAATTAGCTAGGCGATATGGGCTAAGTTGGACTGCGGGCAAAGAATCGGCTCAGTTAATATCTCTTCTTGGTGGTCATCCAGCATTGATACAACTGGCGTTGTATTATCTTCACTCTGGGGCTACGACTTTACTAGACTTGATCAAGGAGGCGATCGCTAATGGTGGTATTTATCGCTATCATTTGCAGCAATATTGGGTCAAACTGTTAGCTAATCCTGGTTTAATTAGGACATATACTGAACTTGTTACCACTAAAGAAAGTCTGGTTATTGATCCTATCCATGCTTATAAATTGGAAAGTTTAGGACTAATTACCTTTGATGGCGATCGCGTATTACCCCGTTGCCAACTCTATCGGACTTATTTTGCCAAGCAATTAGCTACCATTGTTTAACTATAGTTAGGTGAACAGGTGACGATGCTCAAAGCCTATTGAACATCGTATTGGCAAGCTGATAGTTGGATTCAATCTTGAGATCAAACAATCCATCAATATTGGTTCTCGCAATCATCAGAACTTCGTACAGATTCCCCACAGCAGTTTGAGATCTAAGCTAAAAGCTCTCTGTGAGAGATCCGGAATCAAATACGTAGAACAGGAAGAATCTTATCCTAGTAAAGCTAGTTTTTTAGCACTGAGAGTGTCAATTTAATTATCTAGTTAACTGTCTTAACTGTCTTAACTGTTTTCTTAAGTGTTTAAAGTGTTATTGTATTCTATATCTGAACCTGAGATTATTTGTTTGTTTAATAAGCATAATTTTCTGAAAAAAATAACATAACATAAATTAAAGTACAAGTAAATGAAGATCTTACCTTATTATAATCAACATTTATTACAAATAAAATAATTAATAGCGGATTTAATCTTAATAAGGACATATAAAGATAATGCAGTTAGATCACCATAGTCAAGTTTTAGTAACTTCACTTAATCAAAGTTTTGCATACCAAGAAATAGAAGTTGCTATTAGGTCGAGTTTGACTGTAGATGATTGTGTAGTTATTGAGAGACAAACAGAACAGGGAAAACCGGAATTAGTAGCTTATATAGTTCCATCAGGGTTATTTGCACCAGAACAACTTTTATCCCATCTGCAAACAATTCTCCCCAGGGAGTTGATGCCCACAGTATTTGTACCCATCTCTACTATACCCCTCACAGATGCAATTTAAACGAGAGTATAATCTACATTAAATCTGATGGTAGTGAAACAGTTCAATCTTATCCAGAATTATGGCAGGATGCCCAACGAATTGTAGCAGGATTGAGAAACATAGGACTTAAACCACAGGATAAAGTAATTTTTCAACTAGAAGATAATCAAGATTTTATTTGTGCTTTTTGGGGTTGTGTATTGGGTGGTTTTGTTCCAGTTCCAGTATCCATTGCTCCCATTTATGAACCAGCTAATAATACAGCCAGTAAATTACAAAACACTTGGCAAATGTTGGAGAAACCTCTGGTTTTAACCAGTTCTACTTTAGCTGCTGACATTGATAATTTTTCCAGAGTTTTAAACTTAGAAAACTTTAAAATTGCCACTGTTGATCAGTTGCTTAAATGTGAACCAGATTTAGAATTGCATCAAAGTGAGCTAGAAGATTTAGCATTGGTCAATGGGGGTATTTTTCAAAGAATTAAAAGCACTCTATCCAGCGTTTATTCAAGGGAAACCAAGCCCTTTAACAGATTTAACCATACAATACGCTGATTTTGCTCTTTGGCAACGGGAATGGTTAACAAAAGAAGTTCAAGACAAGCAACTGGAATACTGGAAACAACAGTTAGCCGACGCACCTCCTTTGTTGGACTGGCAAGTTATTCTCCAAGAAAGTCGGGATAATCTCAATACCACAGATCAGGTAGAGAATCTAGCATACATAACTTACACTTCTGGTTCTACAGGTAAACCCAAGGGTGTAGCCATGAATCATTTGCCATTGTGTAATTTGATTCTTTGGCAATTGGAAAATACCACAGTGGCACAGGACGCAAAAACTCTACAATTTGCTCCTATTAGCTTTGATGTTTCCTTCCAGGAAATCTTCTCTACCTGGTGTTCTGGCGGTACATTAGTGTTAATTACAGAGGAATTACGCCGGGATGCCTTGGCTTTATTAGGTTTTCTGGAAGAAAAAGCCGTAACCAGATTGTTTGTTCCCTTTGTCGCTCTACAACAACTAGCGGAAGTAGCCGTTGATAGTGAATTATTTGCAACTCACCTGCAAGAAATTATTACTGCTGGTGAACAATTGCAGATTACTCCGGCGATTTCTCAATGGTTTAGGAAGCTGGGTAATTGTACTCTGCACAATCATTATGGACCATCGGAAAGTCATGCAGTTACAGCTTTTACACTTTCTCCTTCAGTAGAAACTTGGCCACTATTGCCTCCCATTGGCAAAGCGATCGCTAATACAGAGATTTATCTTTTAGATCAAAATTTACAACCTGTCCCCATTGGTATTCCCGGAGAGTTGTACATTGGTGGTATCACTTTAGCTAGAGGCTATCTCAACCGTCCAGATTTAACCAATGAGAAATTTATCCCCAATCCATTCAATCATCCAAAATCCAAAATCCAAAATCCAAAATCCAAAATCCAAAATCCAAAATCCAAAATCCAAAATTGTATAAAACTGGGGATTTAGCACGTTATTTACCAGATGGCAATATCGAATACTTAGGACGCGTTGACACTCAAGTAAAAATACGCGGTTTCCGCATTGAGTTAGGCGAGGTGGAAGCAGCACTAAGTCAATATGAGGATGTGGAAGGATGTTGTGTAATTGCCCGTGAAGATACTCCTGGCAATACTTGTACTGACAGCACCACCGCTTTTACCCAGAGCAAAAAACAGAGCAAGTATTGTTAGTGTGTATGCACCACATTGTTTCCGATGGTTGGTCAATGGGTGTGTTTTTCCAAGAACTCACACAACTATATAATGCTTATTCTCAAGGTCTACCTTCTCTGCGAGACGCTACGCGAACGCCTTTATCAACCCTATCAATTCAGTATGCAGATTTTGCGATTTGGCAAAGACAATGGTTGCAAGGGGATGTACTACAAAGTCAACTTTCTTACTGGCAAAAGCAACTTAAAGACGCACCACCTATATTATCATTACCCACTGACCGCCCCAGACCTGCTGTACAGACCGTAGTTGGTGCAACTCATAAATTTGCCTTGTCAGTTGAGTTAACGGATAAATTGATCAAACTGAGTCAAAATCAAGGTTGTACCCTGTTCATGACGCTGTTAGCAGCTTATGACACCCTGCTTTATCGCTACACCGGACAATCAGATATTTTAGTAGGTTCACCCATTGCTAACCGCGATCGCTCGGAAATAGAAGGGTTAATTGGCTTTTTTGTCAATACCTTGGTGATGCGTACTAACTTGGCAGGTAATCCGCGTTTTAGTGAATTGTTGACTCGTGTTAGAGAAATGTCTTTGGGTGCTTATGCTCATCAACATTTGCCCTTTGAAATGCTAGTGGAAGCATTGCAACCAGAACGGGATTTATCCCATACACCACTATTCCAAGTCATGTTTAACCTGCAAAATGCTCCTGTGTCTGATTTGGAGTTAAATGGGTTGACCGTTAGTTCAGTACCATTTAAGTAGGTTGGCGTTAAAAACAGGGAACTCTTAACTGGGAACAGGAAGAGAGTTTTGGGCGATTTTACTTTTCTTCACATACCTTTAAATTTTTCAGTTCACCTACTTAATTGTTGAAGATTTATCACTTTCTGTTCAACCGGGAGAAGGTTTATTAATTGTTGGACCGAGTGGTAGAGGTAAAAGTTCTTTATTGAGGGCGATCGCTGGTTTGTGGAATGCAGGAACAGGTCGTTTAGTCCGACCTCCTTTAGAAGAAGTGTTGTTTTTACCTCAACGTCCTTACATTATTTTAGGAACTTTGCGGGAACAGTTGCTTTATCCACATACAGAACGAATAATCAGCGATCGCGCACTTACAGAAGTTTTAAAACAAGTTAATCTGCAAAGTTTATTGAGTCGAGTAGATAGTTTTGATACTGAAGCTCCCTGGGAAAATATATTATCTTTAGGAGAACAACAACGTAAACTTTGTGAGGATACATATTTTCAAAATAGGTAATAGCAACTTCACCTAATACTTTAACTGTGGTTGCTCCCATTGCGGGTTGAACCACTAACCCAAGACCAGGGATAAATCCTGCTATAATACTGCCCATCCTAAACAGGAATTGTCCCCTTGCCAACTTTGACTAAATGGTTCGTTGAAATCTTTTGTCGAAGTGAGTGAACTTTTGGATCATTTTTTCGTTGGAACACTCTAACAAAAAAAGTGGTTCTGTCTCAGACAAAACCACCTCCTCAAGCAAAAATCAAACTCAAATTAACGAGCTTGACCGTGAGCAGAAGCCGCATCAATAGGCTTCATTAGATATAATTGTAATAACTGCCAACCATGAGATAGATAGATTGGAAGTTTTTGGAAGAATTGCCAGAATTTAGGCGTATTAGAGCTAGAAATTGCTGCCAATTTTTCGTTATTCTGGACGCAAACATCTAAACGCTCATAAAATACTGGATTTTCAACATCCAACATAACAGGGAAGACTCTACCAGCGGTTTCATTGGTCTTCTTAATTACATGAATATCATAATCTCGCGCATTCAATCCCAAGGAAGCGTAGAAATCCTTGCGTTGAATATCATTGAGATACATAGTTGCAAATACTGACAACAGGAAGAAGCGACTCCAGAGTTTTGCTCTCCAGTCATTCAACATTTGTGGCTGCGCTCTCATAACCGCATCAAAGAAATCACCGTGACGGTTTTCATCCTGACACCAGTTCTCAAAAAAGTTAAAAATTGGATAAATTTGATCTTCAGGATGAGCTTCTAAATGACGATAAATGGTGATATAGCGCCAATAACCAATCTTTTCAGAAAGATAGGTAGCGTAGAAGATGAATTTGGGCTTAAAGAACGTATAACTACGACTCTTAGTCAAAAACCCTAAATCTAAAGAAAGATTAAAGTCTGACATAGCTTTGTTCAAGAACCCAGCGTGACGGGCTTCATCCCGTGACATCAGGTTAAAGCCTTCAGCTAAAAGAGGGCTTTTATCCTTTAAACGCCGACCGAGTTCTTTGTATAACAAGAAGCCGGAAAACTCTGCTGTACAAGAACGTTCGAGAAATTCAACGAACAATTTGCGAGTTTCTCCGTCAATAGAGTCCCAAGATTGTTCAAACTGAGCATCCCGAACAAAGTGATGGCGGTTGTAGTCAATGCGGAATTCTGCAATAATAGCTTCTAATTCCTCTTCATTGACGGAAAGATCCATCCGCGCCATTTCATCGAAATCGGTTGTGTAAAACCTTGGTGTTAAAAGGGTTTCCTTAGCAGGGGACTTAATTCCAGAACGGATTTCGTCAGAGCCTGGTTTTCTGAGGGATTCTACCATGTTTTGATTTGCTCTTTTATCTTTCTTTTCTTGATGACACCAGAAAGCTGATTCTATGCTCTCACAAGGTGCAGGGAACAAAAATTATAATTTTGTATGAAATTCAGTGTAGCAATATCTAGCCCAAAAATCAGCAGATCAATGATTAATAGTTGCAAAAATCCACAAAAAACGATTTCCACTTGATTTAGGTCTGATGAGGATAATGGGTTTGATGCCGTCTTTGAGGAGCGAAACGTTAAATTAGCCAAAACCCAGGAAAATCATGTAAGCTGGGAAAATAACTCTTTGTTAGTTATCATTTCGCTTTCCTACAGTGCCAGCTAAAAAACCTGAATATATTAAACATATAGTTTGCAATACCTTGTCCAAATTAGAAAAAGCCTTGATTTGTAGGTTGGGTTGAAGCATGAAACCCAACAAATGCGTTGGGTTGCGCTGTCGCTTAACCCAACCTCGTATGTTCAATACCAACGAATTATCAAGCCATTATTGCTGGGGCTGGTAATATAGTCTGGGAAAATATCGCCAACAGTGATGTTTTATACTATAATGTTGAACATTCTGTACTGGTTACTCTGGTGGGACATAATGTTTTTGTTATTGAACATGAAAAATCACAATCAGGATTATAGTATTTGGCTGCACAATGCAATTCTTAACTGTTCAGGGAACAGGGAACAGGGAACAGGTAATAGAAAAACTTTTTTCATTCTTCTTTTTTCATTCTCCTTTCTGACTCGGTGACTCCTGACTCCTGACTCCTGACTCCTTACTCCTTACCATTGTCCTGTAATTTCTGAATTATTGTTAGCTTAAAAGGATGTTAATTAATGCTCAACTTTTACTACAATTTCAACGCTGTCAGCGGCGACCTTTTTTAGATGTTCACGGTGATTATCTTCAGCGAGAGATTCCCAATGAGTTAGTGCTGAAGGTACAACAGGACAAAATTGCTCATCATCAGCGAATAGTCAAAAAGTTAAGTTACTATGAACCTGATTATCTGTCACGGGATTGGGAAGCAGGAGCAGCATCAACTCTAGAACTGATGCAGCAAGGGGTGAGTTATATTCGTCGTGGTGTAATATTAACTACCTATCGTGAAAAATATACTTTGCTGAGTCGCCCAGATTTACTGGTCAAACAGCCGGGAAAATCTCGGTTTGGGAATTGGAACTATGTCCCAGTTAATATTGAATTGGGTAAACGTCCCAAGCAAGAATATCAAGTAGTTATTGCTTTTCACGCCCAAGTTTTAGCCACGGTTCAGGATGTGATTCTCAGTAAAGCCGGGCTGATATTGCGGGATAAAGATAAAACTTATGTGGTGGATTTAGATAAATGGACACCACAAATGTTGGATATTTTAGGGGAATATATTCAAGTTATTGAGTCGGTGGAAGCACCAGAAATTTTTATTTCTCGGCAAAAATGTAGTCTTTGTCCTTGGTATAATTATTGTCATGCCAAAGCGAGATCTCAAGAACACCTTTCTCTGTTACCAGGTGTAACACCGATTCGCTATACTCAACTGCAAAATCTAGCTATTACTACTTTAGAAGCACTGGCGCATACCCATCCTAGCAGCTTAGAAAACTTAACAGGATTTGATAGTAATGTAGCTGCTAAATTAGTTGTTCAAGCCCAATCTGTATTCACCAAGCAACCCTTAATTCTTGCAGATTCCTTTTCTTTAGAATATCTAACTTTTACAGCCCCCATTGAACTTTATTTTGATATTGAAGCCCAACCAGATTTAAATTTAAATTATCTTTTAGGTGTTTTAGTTGTGGATAGAGTCGCTAATACCGAACAATTTTATGCTTTTTTAGCGGAACAACCCGAACAAGAACCACTAATTTGGCAACAATTTCTGAATTTAGTTAATCAATATCCTCAAGCCCCAATTTATCATTTTTGTGCTTATGAAGTAGATACAGTCAAACGCCTTGGTAAATTGTATCGCACACCTTATGCCCAAATTCATCCCATCCTGAATCGGTTTATTGATATCTATGAACAATTAATTCAAAGTGTGGCTTTACCAATAGATAGTTATGCCTTAAAAACTATTGCTCGTTGGCTAGGATTTGAATGGCGTGAACAACAAGCCAATGGCGCTAAATGTATTTACTGGTATGATAAGTGGTTAGAAACAGGCGATCGCACCTTATTAGCAATCATTCAAGACTACAACGAAGATGACTGTCGCGCCACCCGTACCGTCAAAGATTGGCTAGTTAGCTTTTTTGAGGCTGAATCGGGTAATATTACCTTATAAAAAATTTTACTCCAGTTATTTTATGCCACGTCTCCCAAAACCTCAGAAACTATCCCTAATTCTCATCTTTATAATTCCACTAATTCTGATTGGTTTTCTGTTTAATAATTTCGCTTCTGCCTCTTCAATAATCAAAAGTATAGAATTTATTGGCCAAGCTACATTACCCACAGGTTTAATTTTCCAAAAAACCGAAATTGGTGGGTTATCGGGAATAACTTATGATGCCAAAAATAACCTATATTATGCAATATCAGATGACAGAGGGCAAAAAGCATCACCTCGTTTTTATACTTTCACAATTGACCTCAGCAAAGGTAAATTAACCAACAACGATGTTATTCCCGTAGGTGTCACAAACTTATTAAATACCAGCAATCAACCATTCCCTGCCAATACCACTGATACAGAAGGAATTGCTATCACCAATCAAGATACCATATTTGTTTCCTCTGAAGGTGATGTAGACAAACTTATCAATCCCTTTATTAAAGAATTTGCGCTGGCTTCTGGAAAAACAATTAGTACCCTACCCATACCAGATAAATTTTTGCCAGATTCCCAAAAGCAAAAAGGCATCCGTAACAACTTAGCCTTTGAAAGTCTCACCATTACACCTAATCAAAAATTCTTATTTACAGCCACCGAAAACGCCTTAATTCAAGATGGACCAGCGGCTAAATCCGGTGTTGGTACTTCCTCTCGAATTTTAGAATATAACCTCTTAACCAAGCAGCCAGAACGGGAATTTCTCTATCAAACAGAACCAGTTACACCTTTGTTTAATCCTACTGGTAAATTTGCCAGTGGCTTACCAGATTTACTAGCACTCAATAATCAAGGAAACTTTCTCAGTATAGAAAGAAGTTTCACCGGTTTGGGATTTACAGTTTTTGTATTTGAGATTTCCTTAGAAAACGCCACAGACATTCATAATTTTGACAGCATTGCCAAAATTGACCCTGATAAAATCAAGCCAGTAGAGAAAAAACTCCTGTTAGATCTACGAACTTTAGATGTATCATTAGATAATATTGAGGGATTGACCTTGGGTGCAAAATTACCCGACGGACAACCATCACTAATTTTAATCAGCGACAATAATTTTAATGGACTACAACAAACCCAAATTTTAGCCTTTAAGCTGAAAATCGAATCTCCATTGACTAGATTATTACGCCGCTTAAAAATACCTAACTTTTAAAAATAAAATAAATCAAAGTAGATTAAGTAATGTAAAAAATCTGGAGATGATTTCGTAGTAAGGGCTTCAGCCCTCAAATGAGGAATAAATTCCTCTCTTTCTCCATGAGCAAATTCCCTGCAAAAATATTTTTTCTCAGACTACTTGACAAATAGAAAAAGACTAGGCATAATAGAGAGAGTGCAAGTTCAGACCGAAATCAAGGGACTGTAGTTCAATTGGTTAGAGCACCGCCCTGTCACGGCGGAAGTTGCGGGTTCGAGCCCCGTCAGTCCCGTTCTAAAATGCTGAATATTAAATAACGAGTTGATTAAAAATGCTCATACCTTTAATTTCAGTAGGTGTAATCATGATTTGTAAAAGAGAGAATCAACTGTGACCGTCAGAGTCCGTATAGCTCCGAGTCCTACCGGAAATCTACATATTGGTACAGCCAGAACTGCTGTATTTAACTATTTGTTTGCTCGTCACCATGATGGCAAGTTTATTTTAAGAATTGAAGATACTGATTTAGAGCGATCGCGTCCTGAATACACAGATAATATTCTAGCTGGACTGCGCTGGTTAGGATTGAATTGGGATGAAGGTCCATTTTTCCAATCTCAACGCCTCCATCTTTACAAAGAAGCGGTGCAAAAATTACTAGACCAAGGATTGGCTTACCGCTGCTACACCACATCTGAAGAATTAGACGCTTTGAGAGAAGGGCAAAAAGCCAGAGGAGAAGCACCCCGCTATGATAACCGTCACCGTCACCTCACCCCAGAACAAAGGGCTGAATTTGAAGCTCAAGGACGTTCTTCTGTAATTCGTTTCCAAATCGCCGATAGCCGAGAAATTGTCTGGAATGATTTAGTGCGGGGGAAAATGAGTTGGCGTGGTAGTGATTTGGGTGGTGATATGGTGATTGCTCGCGCAGCTAGTGATGGTACTGGTCAACCACTATATAATTTTGTGGTGGTAGTGGATGACATTGATATGCAAATTAGTCATGTCATTCGTGGTGAAGACCATATCGCCAATACTGCTAAACAAATTTTGTTGTATGAAGCTTTGGGTGCGAAGATTCCCGAATTTGCTCATACACCCTTAATTTTAAATCAAGAAGGGCGCAAATTATCGAAGCGGGATGGAGTAACTTCCATTTGTGACTTTGAGGAAATGGGCTTTACTGCGGAAGGTTTAGTTAATTATATGACTTTGCTGGGATGGTCGCCAGCGGATTCTACTCAAGAAATTTTCAATTTAGAATCAGCAGCTAAGGATTTTGGCTTTGAGCGGGTAAATAAAGCTGGTGCTAAGTTTGACTGGGATAAATTGGATTGGTTGAATAGCCAATATCTCCATAATATGCCAATTGAGCGACTCACAGATTTACTTATCCCTTATTGGGAAAAAGCGGGTTGTCAGTTTACAGGTGGGAGAGAACGGACTTGGTTAGAGCAGCTAGTGGCGTTAATTGCTGCTAGTTTGACTCGATTGGTGGATGCTGTGGAGATGACCAAGGTATTTTTTACTGATGGGGTAGAATTGACTGAAGAAGGCAGTCAACAACTACAGCAAGAAGGTGTCAAGACTGTACTGCAAGCAATTATCACAGCTTTAGAAAGTCAGCCAAAGTTATCAGCAGATATTGCCCAAAGTATTATTAAGCAAGTTGTGAAATCGGAAAATGTGAAAAAAGGCTTAGTGATGCGATCGCTCAGAGCAGGGTTAACAGGGGATGTACATGGACCAGATTTAATTCAGTCTTGGTTACTGTTAAATCAGATTGGTTTAGATAAAGCCCGTTTAAATCAAGCAATTAGCAGCAAACCCTAAGTCATGGGTAATGGGTAGGAGTTCTCGTTAATTTTGAATTTTGAATTTCCTCCTGCGGTACTCAAGTCTTTTCTCCAAAGGAACTTGAGACCTAAGATTGATGTCTTTGAGGGTATTTAGGAATCTTCTCTAATTGCAATGTCAAAAACAGCTTTTCCTAGAGGAATCATAGTTGTACTCTGCGTTACAGCCGGGTTTAATCCAGTTGCTAATGCTCAAACAGCCTCGCCAATTTTTGGAGATGCGACTATTCAACATCCATTATCTTCAGATCCTTTGATATTGAGAGGAATGAGTGGTGGTGCAATACCGGGGAGCAAAATAGCAGGAAAAGCAGAAACACCACCAACAGGACCATGTAAAGGATTTATGGATGAAGCACCAGACCATACTGTGAAACTCACCAGTAAATTTGACTACCTGAAATTAGTAGTCCAAAGTCCTGCGGATACCACCATGATTGTTAAAGGACCCGGTGGAACTTGGTGCAATGATGATTTTGACGGTAAAAACCCCGGTATTGTTGGGGAATGGCTACCAGGTACTTATCAAATTTGGATTGGTTCTTACAAGGAAAATGAATCCCTACCTTATACATTGAAAATTACGGAAGGTAAGTAAATCATTAGACATCTTGTGAGAATTAAATGTGCGTGACTTGAAACCCTTGTAGAGAAGTGACCTGGGTAGGGATTCTCGGCTCTACAATATTTTCAGCAAGCCCTAAGTAGGTTGGCGTTAAAAATTGGTAATTTCTGTACTAAGTTTTCACAAACACATTGCTAAAATTGATGTTTCCAGTCTGTATCCCAGCATTATGTACTGGTTACAGCTTTTAGGCAGAAATTTTAAAATCTCGCGTTGTTAATGCAATACTACCGTTGCTAGTAGAAACTCTTAGTGCAATAGCTAAAACTTCATTGGGATCACTACTCAAAACAATGGCAGTGTCATTAGAACCGTAGCCATAACTACTACCAGATCGAAGAGAATACTGGCTCAAGTCTCCTTTAACTTGGATGTAATCTTCGCGCCAGTTAAAATCTTGAATCACAGCCCAGGAGTCGCGGCCAAGGTAGCCTTTACCAATCGTTAAAAAGTATATCAACGAGTACACTAGAATCAGTGCATAAACAGGATAAGATTCCCTACTTCTTTGTTATACTAAACACGGTTAGGAAAAACCTAGATTTGTAGGGGTTTAGCAGTGCTAAACCCCTACCGATGGAATCGAACGATTAAGCCGTTTTAAGGATAATGATGTCAATAAATTATGAATTAGTGTTAGAAGTCGGGGATCTGTTAATTAAGTATATAATCATTGATATAGCGTTTCATCTGGGGAGTTAAATCTAATGACACAAGCTGCAATCACAAATTTAGAATTAATTCAACCTTTAGCTAATCATCAGGCTTTAACAGATGAGCAATTTATGTTATTGCAAGAAAATGATAATCTTTATGAATATGTGAATGGAGAGCTAATTATAGTGGCAAATTCAGGTGTAGAACATGGCTACTTAGCTCTAACTCTTGGATATTTTTTAACAGGCTTTGTGCGTGATCATAAACTCGGAATAACTTGTGATTCTAGCACTGCTTTTAAAATGAAAACTGGTAACAAAAGATCACCCGATCTTGCTTTTATTTCCAAGGAAAGATTGCCAGGTTTAAAGCGATTACCCAAAGGTTTTTTTGATGGCGCTCCTGATTTAGCTGTAGAAATTATTTCTCCTAATAATACTTTTGAAGAAATTCATAATAAATTAGTAGAATATTTTGAAAATGGAACTCGTTTAGCATGGGTAATATTGCCAGATGAAGAATGTGTATTAGTTTATCGCAAACCTAAGCCATCCCAGCTTTTGCAATTGGAAGATAGTCTTGATGGAGAAGATGTTATTCCTAATTTTAATTTGCCTTTGATAGAGTTATTTCAAGAATTATCTTTTTAGATATAGATTCTCAACTATGCAGCATTTAGACAGTTTAGATTTTGCCAGTAAAATTAAAGAATTAATTGATAGTCTCAAAGCTATTTGTACTTCCTATGGTTTCATAGCAATTTCCACAAGAAGTCTACTATATTTTAAACGATGATTAGTTACAAGATCAGCGATGACACTATCACCCATCACGAAAAATCTCTCTAAAACTCTTACCTTCGCTTCTTCGCTTCTTCGTGGTTCATTTTCCGTAACCCCTGCGTTGTATTAAGTTTTGAAGCATAAATAATATAAATGAATTTGGTGATCCTGTGCAGTCCGGCATAAAATTAGTAATAGAGATAGCAAAATATAAATTAGCCCCAAATCCTTACTGGGTCTGATCTTGGGAATATTCAACTTTTAATTTTTAATTTTTAATTGGTATTAGTATGAGAATTAGGTTAAATTTAATTAAGATTCTAGACAAACTTCATGAATCTGCCATAAGCAAACCGACGTTTTATGGCTCAAACTACAAAATGGATTTATAAACATCCGTTACAAAAGCAGTCATATTAGTATCTAAAGGCAAATTAAAGATGAAATTCTCCTGGAGAGTCGTAGCACTTTGGTCAGTGCTGGCTTTGGTAATTGGCTTTTTCTTCTGGCAAGGGGCTTTTGCAGGCGCTCCTGCGGACACAGGCAAAAATGCCGCCAATACCCGTATGACCTATGGGCGCTTTTTGGAATACTTGGATGCAGACCGCGTTACCAATGTGGATTTATACGATGGTGGTAGAACCGCAATTATCGAAGCTAATGACCAAGACATCGAAAATCGCACCCAACGCTGGCGGGTAGATTTGCCCGTGAATGCCCCTGAATTAATTCAAAAGCTCAAAGAAAAGCAAGTTAGTTTTGATGCCCATCCCATCCGCAATGATGGAGCAATCTGGGGACTTTTGGGTAATTTAATTTTCCCAGTTTTATTGATTACTGGCTTGTTCTTTTTGTTCCGGCGCTCTAATAATCTTCCCGGTGGTCCTGGACAAGCGATGAATTTCGGCAAGTCCCGCGCTCGTTTCCAAATGGAAGCGAAAACAGGGGTGAAGTTTGACGATGTAGCGGGAATTGAAGAAGCGAAGGAAGAATTACAAGAAGTTGTTACTTTCCTCAAACAACCTGAGAAATTTACTGCTGTGGGCGCTCGCATTCCCAAGGGTGTACTATTGGTTGGACCTCCAGGAACTGGTAAAACTTTACTGGCAAAAGCGATCGCTGGTGAAGCTGGTGTGCCTTTCTTCTCTATCTCCGGTTCGGAATTTGTGGAAATGTTTGTGGGTGTGGGTGCTTCCCGTGTCCGTGACTTGTTTAAGAAAGCGAAAGATAACGCTCCCTGTATTATCTTTATTGATGAAATTGACGCTGTAGGTCGTCAACGGGGTGCTGGTATTGGTGGTGGGAATGATGAACGGGAACAAACCCTCAACCAATTATTAACAGAAATGGATGGGTTTGAAGGCAATACTGGCATTATTATTATTGCTGCTACTAACCGTCCTGATGTCCTAGATGCCGCTTTATTACGTCCTGGTCGTTTTGATAGACAAGTAACTGTAGATGCACCGGATATTAAAGGCCGTTTGGAAGTATTACAAGTTCATGCTAGAAATAAGAAATTAGATCCTAGCGTATCTTTGGAAGCGATCGCTCGCCGGACTCCTGGATTTACCGGTGCAGATTTAGCTAACCTCCTCAACGAAGCCGCGATTCTCACAGCGAGAAGACGCAAGGAAGGCATCACTTTACTAGAAATTGATGATGCTGTTGATCGGGTAGTTGCTGGTATGGAAGGTACTCCCCTGGTGGATAGCAAGAGTAAGCGTCTGATTGCTTACCATGAAATCGGCCATGCTTTGGTCGGGACTTTACTTAAAGACCATGACCCGGTACAAAAAGTGACTTTGATTCCCAGAGGACAAGCCCAGGGTTTAACTTGGTTTATGCCTAATGAAGAACAAGGTTTAATTAGCCGTTCTCAGCTAAAGGCTAGAATTACAGGGGCTTTAGGTGGTCGGGCTGCTGAAGAGGTAATTTTTGGCCGTGCAGAAGTTACAACTGGCGCTGGTGGAGATTTGCAGCAGTTGTCAGGAATGGCACGACAAATGGTAACACGATTTGGAATGTCTGATTTGGGTCCTTTATCTCTGGAAAGCCAACAGGGTGAAGTGTTCCTGGGTCGTGACTGGACAACCCGTTCCGAGTATTCCGAAGCGATCGCTTGTCGCATTGATGCCCAAGTGAGAATGATTGTGGAAGAATGCTATAGCAACGCTAAGAATATCATGCGTGATCATCGCAATCTCGCAGACCGTTTGGTTGATTTGTTGATTGAAAAAGAAACCATTAATGGTGATGAACTTAGGCAAATTGTGGCTGAGTACGCGGAAGTACCTGATAAATCTCAGTTTGCACCTATGCTGTAAGGGTTGATTTTGAATCAATCAGATCCCCGACCTCTTGAAGAAGTCGGGGATTTTGTCGTTTTATTTATTATTGCAAGATAGTTCTTCCTTGTCAAGCTTATGATAACATTTTTAAAATTGTTTGTCAATACCATAAATCTCTTTTTTTTGGTTGGCGTTTTTGCGCTTTTTGGCGAAACATGATGGGGTGATGATGTATACTTAACACGGCTTAATAATGTGGGTAGGGGTAAAGCAAGAGCCTCATTGGTGTCAACTTCAGATCAAATCCCTACCACATCTCGTTCCTAGTCTCTGACTAGGAATGCAGTTGATGAGGCTCTGCCTCTAATATCATTGAAGACAGAGAATTTATTCCCTGTCTTCTAGCTAAAGTTCGTTTTAATTGAACAGGAAAGCACCACCAAAGAGGTTGATATTCGCATTGGCGCTGGTAAATCCAGATGTCCCTGATAAGGTCACTAATAACTGACCAGTACCAAAA
>NZ_LJOQ01000024.1:0-5154 GCF_001672255.1 Anabaena sp. AL09 | reverse complement strand
CAGTTGTCAGTAGGGGCGAAGCATTTGGAAGATAAATTATCGGTCATTGCCAAAAATAGTTCTCCAAATGCTTCGCCCGTACAGTTGTCAGCATTTGGAAGATAAATTATCGGTCATTGCCAAAAATAGTTCTCCAAATGCTTCGCCCGTACAGTGGTCAGTGGTTAGTGGTTAGTGGTTAGAGGAAACTTTCAAATTTGTTCTCTTCTATAGCAAATTACAACTGACAACTGACAAAGGACAAAAAATATGACCATTGAGGAAATCACCACCAAGATCAAAAAGCTAAATAGTAAAGCAGGTCAAATGAAAATGGATCTGCATGATTTAGCGGAAGGTTTGCCCACAGACTACCACAAACTAATGGATGTTGCTGCGGAAACTTACGAAATCTACTGTCAGTTAGATGGACTCAAGCAACAACTCAAAAAAATGGAGAATTCTAAATGAGTACCAATATTGATGAATTCAAGAAGTTAGTAGATGCAGAAGAATTTTTCATCTTCTTTAATCTGCCCTACGACCAAAAATTTGTAAATGTTAATCGTTTACATATTTTGAAAAAGTTTTCTCAGTTCATGAGTCAAATTGATGATACTTATCCCCAGATAAGTGACGAAGAAAGATTAGAGAAATATTGTACAGCTTTGCAACAAGCTTATCAGGTGTTTATAGAATCTACACCCCATGAACAAAAGCTGTTCAAGGTGTTTAATGATAAGCGAAAAAATGTTGTCACCCTGACAGAAATCACCTCAGATTAGGAGTTAAAAAGTGATCAACCTAACGCCTACCGAATTGGAACGCTATAGTCGCCAAATGATGCTTCCTAATTTTGGCGAATTAGCTCAAAAGCGCCTGAAATCAGCGACTGTTTTGGTGTCGGGTGTGGGTGGATTAGGCGGTACGGCGGCGCTTTACCTAGCAGTAGCGGGTGTTGGGCGGCTAATCCTAGTCCGGGGTGGAGATTTGCGGCTGGATGATATGAATCGTCAGGTTTTGATGACTGACGACTGGGTGGGTAAACCTAGAGTATTTAAAGCCCAAGAAACACTTAAAGCCATCAATCCCGATGTCCAAGTGGATGTAGTTCACGATTACATTACCGCCGAAAATGTGGATGAGTTGGTGCAGTCGGCGGATATGGCTTTGGATTGCGCTCATAATTTCACTGAACGCAATTTGTTAAATGCAGCCTGTGTCCGCTGGCGCAAGCCCATGGTAGAGGCGGCTATGGATGGAATGGAGGCTTACCTCACTACGATTATTCCTGGTGTCACACCTTGTTTATCCTGTCTGTTTCCAGAAAAGCCTGATTGGGATCGGCGCGGTTTTTCTGTGCTGGGGGCGGTTTCTGGGACTTTGGCTTGTTTGACGGCTTTGGAAGCGGTGAAGTTGATTACTGGTTTTAGTCAACCGCTGTTGTCAGAGTTGCTGACCATTGATTTGAACCGAATGGAATTTGCTAAACGCCGTTCTCACCGCGATCGCAATTGTCCAGTTTGCGGTAATACTGCCCCTTGGAGATATTCCCAATCTCAAACTGCAACGGTATAAAGTACCTCTTTTTTCAAATCCACATTCCAAATCAGAATATTCGCTACAGAATAGGAAACAAAATGACTGTTACTTTAACAGAAAAGGCTGAATTTCGTCTGCGGGCATTTTTAAAAGGTTCTGCAACCGAAGACGCTAAAAAGGGTGTCCGCATCTCCGTTAAAGATGGTGGTTGCAGCGGCTACGAGTATGGCCTCGAAATTACCAGTAAGCCCCAACCTGATGATGTCGTATCTCAACAAGGAAATGTGTTGATTTACGTTGATGCTAAAAGTGCGCCGTTATTAGCAGGTGTGGTAGTTGATTTTGTTGAGGGAGTAATGGACAGCGGCTTCAAGTTTTCCAATCCCAATGCAACTGATACCTGCGGTTGTGGCAAGTCTTTTAAAACCAATGATGGTACTCCCACTGGTGTACCTTGCGGCCAATAGTTCAAAGTTCAAAAAATAAGCCTTTCATTTTGAATTTTGAACTCAGCCGGGGAAACTTAACTAACTCAAAAACTCACTTCATTCACGTTTGAGGAGAATTAAAAAATGGCGACCTACCAAGTAAGATTGATCAGCAAAAAAGAAGACTTCGACACCACAATTGAATGTGACGAAGACACCACAATTCTAGATGCAGCAGACGAAGCTGGGATTGAATTACCTTTCTCCTGTCACTCCGGTGCTTGTTCTAGCTGTGTAGGTAAGGTTGTTGAAGGTGAAATCAATCAAGACGATCAATCCTTCCTAGATGATGAGCAAATAGGCAAAGGATTCGCTCTATTATGTGTTACCTATCCTCGGTCTAACTCTACAATCAAGACTCACCAAGAACCTTATCTTGCTTAATACAATATCTGTAGGGGTTTAGCATTGCTAAACCCTCTAACTTTCACAATGATGGAGGATGTTTATCATCTTTCATCATTTCAATTTTCGCTTTTTATTTTTTATAATCCAATGTTTATTCCTTTTACTATTATGGGTTGTTCTTTAGAATTGATGAAAGCAGGCGATTGTGGGATAGTTACTGTTTGTCAAAGTCAAGATGAGATAATTAGAAAAAAGCTGATATTAATGGGCATTAAAACAGGGAATACGATTACTGTAGAACAGCAATTTCCTACTTTTGTGATTAAATGTGGTAGTTTATCTATGACTATAGATCGGGAAATAGCACGGGCTATTTATGTGCGGGTGATTGATGGGTGAAAGGATTGATTATTAACTTTTGTTTAAATTATGATTTTTAGCACCAAAATTCTGTATAGTATTTAATACAGAATTTAAATTTATAGACTTAAACCTAAAGCAAAAGATGTTAAAATACTATAAAGTTAGAGAGATTAAATAATATGAGCTATCAAGATATTATTACCATTGAGCCAGATAAGCGGGGTGGTAAACCTTGTATTCGCCGGATGAGAATCACAGTTTATGATGTTTTAGGTTGGTTAGCATCTGGTATGTCTTATGCAGAGATATTAGAGGATTTTCCCGAATTAACAGAAGACGATATTAGAGCTTGTCTAGAATTTGCTGCTGACCGTGAACATCGTTTAGTTGCTACGGTAGGTGCGGTTTGAAATTGCTTTTTGACCAAAATTTGAGTCGTAAATTAATAACTCGATTAGCAGATATTTTTTCTGATTCTAGTCATGTTCAGCTTCATGATTTAGCAGAAAAAACTTGATCACCAAACAGGTAGTCATATTCGATTGACAACTCAAGAAAATGGTAAACATCACATTACTATTCCTAATCATAGTCCAATTAAAATTGGGACTCTTAGTGCCATTTTACGTGATATTGAGAACCATTTTAATTTTACCCGCGATGAATGCCTAACTCAATTATTTGAATAGTGGTTGACTGTGTTGGAATCAAAAGCAATTTAATTTTCACAAAAATTCAAGTTGATTTTTCATATCTCCTGGTTCAAGTGTTTCCCAAATCAGAATTAAAGTATTTAAAATTTCACCAATTGAACGGCGTTTCTGATCACAATACGTAATTCCTGCATGAGTTATACCGCTACGATGAAGAATAACAAAATCATCATCATGAGTAATCAATATCCGATTTTCAGATAAAGCAAAAGCAATTTGTTCTCTGTCTGATACACCCATTAATCCGGTTTCTGACGTTGTAGTAACATTGATTCCTCGACGATGTAAACCTAACGCGATCGCATTACTAACACTTTCATCTAAATGAAATTTAATTCTCTCTATCATTGCGTTTTTTCAGTTTTTGTTGCAGAATCGAAGGAGTTTGTGCTTGAATTTCTTGGATTAAAGCCTCTGATTCTGATATTTGTTGCCTAATTTCTTCCCGATGATCATGATAGTATGCTAAAGCAGCATAGACATCAGACAAGGTAATACTAGGATAATGGTAGAGAATTTCATCAGGAGACATTCCCATTTGTTCATGCCAAATCACAATATCCTGAACTCGAATCCGATGTCCAGCAATGCGAGGTTTTCCTCCACAAATACCAGGAGTGATTTCAATATGTTCTTTGATTACGTTGACGGACATAGTATTATCAAGAGAATTATTTGCTCTAATTATATCACTATTTTATTAGGTAGGTGCATATTGTCGTTTGAGTATCTTACAAAGATTTGGACTATTACTGTACCTTTAGCTCTATTTGAAATTATTTAATTTTTGACTTGTTGGAAAGTTTTATAATTTCTACAAACAACCTCTAAACAAATATCTCCTTCCAAACGAAAATAAATTAGCGATTGTAAATTAGTGTTAATTATTCCAGTTTGATTGACAAATGGATAGGATGTGGATAAAAATTTCTGGATATTATCTTCAATTTTCTTGAGTTCAACTTCTCCTACCCAAAAACAGATATCTTCATCATTTGCATTTAGAGGTTGGGAAAAAACCAGGTGAATAATTTGGTAAAATTCAATGGCTACATCATCAGCTTCAGGACCGAAAGTAAAATCAAGACGTAATCCCAGGTTTTGAGGATTTAAAGAAATACCAACTAAGTCAGCACTTTTTAAATCTTCGAGAAAAGTAGTGAGGGTTGGTGCAATTGTTGTTGTCATAGATTCACAATTTCTCCAGTATTATGAGTATTAGCTCCAGAAACAAATTCTATCTGCTCTCCATATTGATTGTAGCGACGACGATAAGATTTGCCATCAACTGCTTTAATTCTAGGACCTGTGCGGACAATTTCCCCATTTGGTCGAATATGAATTTGGCTACCGTCTGGATGCTGAAATGTTTCATAACCCCCTTGAGTTTGCGTTTTAAATTCAAATCTTTGGTTACTGAGAATTATTAAGACTTCTGAACGAGTTTTTCCTGTTAAGTTAGGTAGTTGTTGAGCGGCTATATTCATTTATAAGAGCTTGTTTATTATTCCCATTTTACTCTCTATTTTGTAGGGTAAGTTAGCGACAGCGTAACCCACCATCAGTAGTTAATAGTGAGTTACGGTGTATGAACATCATTCTATTTTAGTGCATGATTAGCTGGTGTAACTAACCGTTCTATAAAACTTACCCAAAATTACCAAAGTCTAGACACATCTGGACAGCGATAACCTTAGTGTTTACTTCCTGCTTCATCACGG
>NZ_LJOQ01000023.1:0-6480 GCF_001672255.1 Anabaena sp. AL09 | reverse complement strand
CGAGCGCCCATATTTTAATCACCTCAGTAGATTGATTTTCCGTATTTACTTATCTTTACATAGTTTGATTTCTTTGCGCCGACTTACTTATGTTAACTATTAAAACTATTGCCTCTGTCTATCCAGAGCATTACCAGCATTGTGTTACTTCTTTATCTCAACATTTAGAATCTTTTAGAGAAAATGATCCTGAGTTTAACGGTCATATTGTCTGGGTGCTTTCTGATATGAATGCAATAGATTGTTTACCTTTAATTGAGCGAGCTTTTCAAGCAGGGTGTGTTGATGAGGATGTGATAGGAGATTATGATGAAGTGCTTGTCAAATTTGGTTTAGAGGATATCACAGATATCTCTCCTAAAACTATAAAAGCGACTGATACACAGAACACCATATCCTTAAATTTTACTACTTCTCCTGGATTTAAACAACTTGAGAAACTAAATAAAGCACAGCAAAAGAGAGACGCTAGAAGAAAGCGAAATTTAAACCAATTGGGAAAATAAGTGATTTAGGGGTAAAGACAAGATACGCGCAAAATTTAGCACGACGTAAAGTTTTGTAAAGTATTCATATATTTATGCCTTTCAAACATTGCCTAGTTTGACTCATTTTAGGCAATGTTATGAGAGCAACTGAGCGGAATAACAAGGGTTTTGTCCTTTCTTGAGAAAAGTCTTTAACTTCCGTTTTCGGCAATGTTTTACAAGATGGGATAAATAAGCGGGAAGCTTTTATATAACTGCATAATCCGTATATTGCCGCATTTCCGGAGCTTGAAACCCTAACACAATATCTTCCTTTGCTACCCCCAGATCCACAAGTTCTTGGGCTACTCTCATTTCCGTCATATTTTGCTCAATCCAAATCTTTCCTTGCTTAATATCCAAATGTAAAACACAACCATATACCCGCCGATGGCCATCCCATCCCACATTCATGACCTGGTAATGGTCTTGTTTCGGATCAAAAACAGTGTAGCAATCTATCGACCCATTAGCGATGGGGATAGCAGCGTAATCTGTCAACAACGACTGAATTATATGCCGATAAGACTTTATGGTATCCATTGTACAATTACCTCTTGAATCGGGTCATAAATAATTTGTTTAATTTGATATCTTTCTAATGAAATTTGTGCAAATTCCCGCTTAAAAAAAGTTTCATAAGCAACTACAGGCACAGCTAAATAGAGAATACGAGTTGGATCACTGATTTCTAAGGCCAGCCGATAATTCAAAAACTGTCCTAACGCAGCATGGTAATCGGTTAGTGGTGAATCACTCAAAAAAGTTTTAATCTCAACTGCAATTTTTTCTTGGTCTCGCTCTGCTGCTAATAGTTGCTGGGCACCTAAGTCAATTTCAAACTTTGTTCCGCCTACTTCGAGTCGCAGGGGATCATCGGTTATCTGCCACTGCTCCTTTTCCAAAGCAATTCTAACCACAGCATGAAATCTATCTTTAGCTGCCATCGTTATCTTTCTCTAATTTACTTGCAATTATAGAACAATTGAAATAAAGAGTGTGCTTCGCACCATCACACCGCGGGCGTAAACCAACTATGCAATTAATTTGAGCCAATCTCGGATCTCCAAATTAAAGTAGCTGAACTACAACGAGCTAGAGCGCAACTTGCAGATATGACTAGAGAAAAAGTGGCAGTAGCTCTGGTAAAATTCGACGAAGGTAAAACTGATTTCCAAATAGCTCAAGTTGTAGGTGCAAGAGCTATTGATCAATTTAAAGTATTTGAATTACGCTATATTCGTGGCAATAATAATACTGAGGGATATTTAGCTAAACAATCTGAATTAGATAAAGTCAAGGCTAATACTTATGGTTCTTGGGGGAAAATGCGGCGATTCCTACGGAGCGCTTCGCTATCGCTCTTTGAAATCAAGTTATTAGTATTGGGTGTAAAAGATGCGGAAATCTAAAATGTGGGGGAAATGCGGGGCGATCGCTATCTACTCTCTATTCTTTTTTCTCAGATTTAGCTGTGTAAACCAAAGCTGAGTCGTTGTGTTCTCTGAGGTCGTTCTCTATTCTTTTTTTTTCTGCTGCGGCTATAACCTTCACCATGAGTTAGTAAAAAGTGGCTATACGCCCATGTATACTTCTTATGGTTATAAACTTTACCGAAGGATTAATCTAATGGCAATTGAAGACGCACCTTACCCTTACGAAGTTGGTGATCAAACTGTGGTAACTTGGGTTCCGACTACTATGGGGACTCCTTTGGTTAAACCAGAAAATAAAGAAGCTACCTTTATCGCAGAAGTAACAGAAGTCAAAGAACAGGTTATTTTGGCTATAGAGATAATAAAGATGCTGGATACCCCAGATGGTCTAAAGCACTTCAAGGTAGGTCAGAGGCTTAATCATACTGAATTTAATTTTGCCTTTCTTAATTTTAGAAAGATTAATAAGTTTTTAATTAATTAGTTTTAAAGGTAGTGGTTCTCATGCCACTACCACCCCAGTAAACATAGCGATCGCGGAGCTAACCCTTTAATTAATAATGTAAAGTCGCCTTAACAGTGGTGGGTTTATGGACTTGTTTGGGACGGCAGATGGATGGATGAGCCATCAGTTTGCTTAATCTTGTCAGGGTCTGAAAGTATTTATTATACAAGCCAGCCCACAGACAGCTATCATTCTACTAAAGAAAGCGTTTTTCTGTGTTCTTGGCATATCAGCTGCTGCTAGAAATAGATACACGCCAAGAGAAAAAGAAAAAACCCTTAGAATCAGAATCATAAAGCACCTTAATTAAATTATTAGCAGTGTACCAAAGCCTGTAACCTATCCAAAAGATAGTAACTTTGTTCTATTTGATAGTGTTTACAAATGTTCTTTGCTGTGCTTGTGGAGCCATTAACATAAAGGGGTACAGCCGGGATAGCTGCAATTTGGGACACGTTGTAAACAAATGTTGCAAAAACCGATTGTGCGATTTACTAACTTGCCCATAAATGGTGGAGAGGCATTCAAATTTTTGGATACTAAAATCAACTCTTCACGCAATTCACTCTCTTAGACTTGCCCATAAATGACCCTTCTTGGGGATGTTTTTATTTGAATAATCAAGTTGCTAAAACAACGGTAAATCAAGAGTTTTGAAAATAAAGTTTACAAAACTTTACATCATGTCCCAAATTGCAGATATCCCATCTGTACCTCTATATCTACTGATGAACCAACTATCTTCTTTCAAAAATTGGCCAAGTTTGTCCAAATTCTTCTAGATTAGGGTCGGAGCAAATAACAATTAAATAGCTCCCTTCTTTATGTCGTTTTAAGCGACTTAGTGCTACATAAATAGCTGCTAAATCTGATTGTTTGTTTTTTGAATTAATACCAACAACGATGTATCGACCTTCCCATCCTTTAAAGCTATGAATTGTGCAGGCTTTCACCCGTGCATCTCCCATGAAAAAGGCTAGTTTTCTGCTTTTCTGATCTTGTTTTTTATGGTCAAAAACATGAATAACTTTAATATTTCTCTTATTTAAAAGTTGTACGCATGATAAACCTATGTTATGGGTTGGAACTAGCAAAACAATATCTGGATAAGCGACAATATTCGGATTGGCTAAATCAGGAATATTAAGAACCGCCTGAATAAGATTATCCACCAGAGAGTCCTGCATTGTAATCTGTATCCAACTTAGGTGTGCAGGCCATTTATCCTCTTCATTTTCGGACTGAGGAAGATTTACCATTCCTTCTAAATTTTCTTCTAAATATTGGTGAGAAAAATCTCCGAGATATTTGATCAGTGATGGAGGTGTTCTATAACTGGTTTTAAGTGACAACCAGGGACCACTAAATCCCGCATTATTCCCGCTTCCCGTCCAACGAATAGCACGTTCATAGATATCTTGTGTCTCATCGACTGCAAGTACCATCTCACCACCAGGTTGAAGAACCCGTCGTAGAGCGTTCCACCAGTCAATGTTATAGTCTTGTCCTTCATCAATTAAGATTGCATCATATTTTTGAATAGAGTCTCCTCCAGTTTCAATCGCTGTATTTACCAAATTTACTATATCTATTTCTAACACCTTGGATATATCAGGATCTCCTTGCCACAAAGCATTATATTCATCATTGAGTCCAGCTTGTTTGCAAATAACTAGTTTGCACCATTCATGAAAATGTAACCATGTAATATTATCTTTAATTCTTTTATTTTCGACCGGATAACGAACTGCAATATCTCTCAAATAATGCCAAAGGGTAATATTGTAAGTTACAACTAATACTTCTTTATCTTCACTAGATAACTGAGCCGCTCTTGCTGCAATAACGAGTGATTTTCCAGAACCTGCTGAACCTTTAATCCGGCGATTACCCGAACCTGTGCGTGTGGTTACTAATACTCTTTGTTTTTTGTCAAATTCTAGCGGCTGCCTTTGAGTTGCGGCAAAATCAGGTTCAACCAACCAACTTCGTAAAGATTTAGCAATTTCAGGTGTCATTAATTTAGCAGTTGTATCATCTTTCAATACAGATGCTGGAAAGACAATCTCTAGGGAATTATCATCTATTGCATCAAAACCAACTACTGGATAATAGTCCTGTAAACTTCCTAAAAAGTGTTTTTTTCTAAGAAAAGGACTGAATAAGTCTGGTTCTACCGCTCCCTTTATGAAAGGATAAGCAAATCAAAAGAGGTAGATAGACGAATTTCTGTCGAGAAAACAACTATGAAACTTTCAGTAGAACAAATCCTCAATTTACAAGAGATGAAAGTCTTAAATTCCGACGAAATAGAAGGATTAGGATTAGTTATAGAAGTTCAGAGAGATTCAGAATGTGCAAGGTGTCCAAGATGCGAGGTATTGAGCTATAGTAAACACCAAAACCATTGGCGAATGGTGAAAGATGGCTCTTGCGTCTCTTTTATGGTGATTGAGGATTGATGATAACAAAACCCTTACGGGACAAGGGTTATAAACAATTATTTCCATATTTTCAATGAAATGACTACACAATAGGGCTTTCAATGATTTTGAACCAGGTTTTCCATAAAAATAACCGAAGAACTGAAACTTTTTGTATTTAAGACCAATGAGCGTCAAAAAATTCCAATACAGTTGAATGCTAACAATCTTTAATGACAAGGCTTTGGGCGATCGCAAATCACCCCATAGAAATCGCTCAACCCCGACAAACCCCGACAGCAAACTTCGTCAAACCCATTATTAAAACCCCGACACTAAACCTGTACCCCTTGCTAATAATGTAATAAAAACATTGAGAGTAAACCCTGTAGCGATCGCCCATTATTCCAACAGATAAGCGATCGCTCTTTGAAATCAAGTTACTGGTATTAGGTGTCAAAGATGCGGAAATCTAAAATGTGGGGATTCCTTTGGGGCGATCGCTACGGGGTGCTATGCGATTCCTAAGAAGCGCTTCGCTATCGCTTACGTTAATGTATAGCTCATTTTACTTCCCAAAGCATGAATGTTATTCTAATTTCTGACAACTCCTAAATAATTCTTTGTTTAGATCAAGTTAAATTGTTTACCAATATAGATTCCTTTTAGGATAATAGTTAAGGCTTCATAGACATCTTGAGGATTATAAGGATTAAACCGCGAAAAATCTATTTCTGATGATGCCTTTGGTGATTCCATAGACATAATTATTAATATATCAAGTAGCTTATCTACGAGTTCATCTGTAGGTATAAAACAACCTGATTGTAGTTCTGCTAACTCGACTATATTACTATTCTTATTTAACCAATTAGTAACTTTGTCAAACAAAATTTCAGGCATCAAATTAGGCTCTAATTCGTATGATAAAGCTTCTCCTAAAAATGCAAAAATAACTATTTTTAGGAGAGGAGAACGATTTAAACTTGCTGCCAACTGTTTGGCTATGATAGAAATTTTGTAGTTTGGATCTTGTAGTAATTGCTTACGCCTTCTAGCCTCGCCCATTACCTTAATCTCCTTTTTACTGAAAGTAATTATCAAAAAGTTTAGTAAAGAAAATATTGATATATATATAATTTTAGACTATTGTGGTATAAATTAACATATTTTAGAAAGAAAAATAAATTTTCCTGAAATAGATTTTGTTTGATATACTATAATCGTAGTCAGTAGTCAATCTTGCAATCATGCTTTATAGCTCTTTGAAGAATGATAACCCTTGATTACAAGTATAAATCAAAACTCCCAAACTGTCTTAGAAACAATTTGAGAGCTTAGAAAATCTAAAAATTAGCAAACCCAGCTTTTTACTTAGCCATGTCCTGAGAAAACGTCTCTAAGTAGAACATCTGGATCAACAAACCAGAAACCATGAGAACTGATTCATGGCAGTCTTATCTTTTGATTATAGACTGCAAAGTACAAAAGTGTAAACATTTTTCTTCTAATTCTTGCCAACCCATTGCAATTAGTGGGGGTGTGGCATGAATAAAATACTAGAAACCTTTGATCTTAGGAACTTCCTA
>NZ_LJOQ01000022.1:29758-35525 GCF_001672255.1 Anabaena sp. AL09 | reverse complement strand
AAGGTGTTATGACCTAGATAACGTTTACTCATGTTTTGAGTGGTTTGGTTCACATAAACTACAGATTACTCCGTTTATTTATGCTCTCTCTCCTTAGGAGTAGCAGGACGGGCAGAAATTAAGCGAATGTTATCACCTCGATAGGTATAGACTACTACTAGCAACCGCCAAAGGTGATCCATCCCCATAATAATAAATCGTTGTTCACCTTGTGCTGATTGATCTTCAAAAGAAAGTGCATAAGGATCGAACAAGACGGCCTCAGCATCAGAAAAACTGACTCCGTGTTTTTGTAAATTGCTTTTAGCTTTTTCAGGATTCCATTCAACTTGCATACATATATTATATGTATTTGTGAGAATTATGTCTAAGGAATCGTAAAGTCTATTTTGACTAGAAATCTGATTCCAGTGAATAAGGTGCGTCAGAGAGAAGATATCTGTTTTTTACGAAATTATCGGGTCTGACGCACCCTACAAACTACTCTCTGTGCCTTGTGCGTCTCTGCGTGAAAAAAATTCAAAAAAGAATATTATTTCCCTTTCCCAGATTTAAGAGATAACAGCATCTCCATTTGAGTCAGGGATTTACTAGGACTATTAACAGTCACACCAACACCACGAATAGAATCGAGAATAGCGGTAGCGTCCGCAGGTAAAGGTTGACTTTGAGCGGATACACGCTCAATTATGGTTTTGGTTTTGTCCATATCTAAATAGAAATAACCACCATTGGGTTTTTGTAAAGAACCTGTAACAGTTTTAAAAGTATCACTTTGATCAAGTGCTGCACCTTTGCGATCTGCCAGTATTTCCGCAACGGGTCCACCAATAGCCAGAAATGCTGTATTATCATTGAGCCAACCATGTGCCACTAGAGCGCCTTGTTGGGGGATTTGCCATTCTGTGACATTTTTACCGCCAATGGTTCTTTGAGCGACATTCAGCCGTTGCTGTTTGGCAAAATTATCGAGTTTAGTGAAAGTGGCTTCAGCAGTTTTGCGATCGCTCGTATCTAATACTAGCGCACCTCCAAAACCGGTATTAGCTAATAAACCTTGATTAGATTGAATTGCACCTAAACCAAACTCTCCATTCATCCAGCCAAAAATATCTTTATCTAAATCAATTTGGAGGACTTTTAATTGAGTCCGCGCTTGTTGTAGTCCTTGATTTAATTCTGGATAATCTTTAGATTGTTCCACAAAAGTTTGCCAACTTTTACTAATACCTTGTCCACTAGCTAAAGCCAAAGTTTCACTGGGGAATTGTCCCACAATTTTGGCGGGAGTAGTTTGATATTCAAATTTATTCAGTTGGGGGTCTAAATTCACAATTGCTTTTAATCTTAATCCGCCATCATCTATGCCCACACCTGCTGTCAGTGATTTGACTTGCTTAATTTGCGCGAGGGTTTGTGGAGGTAATTGTTTAGATTGAGGATTGAAAGCAGTTAATTGTTGTACCATATTGGCATAATCAGGAACATAAATTTGCGCTAAACTGTTTTTAACATCCACACCTTTGCTAAGAATATCATTTGCCCCTTCTTTACTTGCAAAAGAAGGTTCACCTTTATAGGTATCAATCGCTTTTTCTACAGATTGTTTATTGGATGTAAACAGCAAATGGTCATTATTCAAAACTGTTACATAAGTCGGTTGACCTTGACCAGTAGATTCGATAATTTTTTGACCTTTGTAGTCCGATTCCTGAATTTTGACGTTTTTTTGGTCTTTTAACTTATTGGCAAATTTCAAAGCAGCTATTTTATCTTTAATCCCTACCACTAACAAATAATTTGGGGCTTCGGAGACGCGAAAGTTATTCTCGGATACTTTTTTTGCATCTGGTGGTAGTACCGCAATCATCACCCCACCAACCCAAGGTTTGATATCTGCTTCGTAAGAAATTTTATGATCATTCAACATTTGTTGGTTGAAACTCTGGAATTCTTTGGCCAGTAATTTCTGCGCTTCCGGTGTACCAAACTGCTGTAACTTATGCCAGGATTCAGGATTAGTGTCAATATAAGTTGCCATTAGAGCAGTTGCAGGTACTAATTTAGCACTACCTAAAGGACTAGAACTATCACCACCACCCTTTAGATACATATAAGCTGCTATGCCTCCTGCTATAATTACAGCAGTACCGATTACAGGGATTAAAAATGATGATTTCTTTTCAGACATTGATAAATGCTCCTTGTTGTTGTAAATTTTATTGCAGAATCTACGCAATGATCATTGGTAGACAGAGGATTTTATCTAATTGAGAACCCATGAAAAACAAGTATATTTTGGAGATTTTGTCAACTAAGTTGACATCAGTAAATATCGCATATTGAGTATAAAAGGGTGAAAACACCTCGCGGTTAGAGACAGTTTACAATCAAGTGGTGAAAAAACATAATTAATTATCATAGATTTTGATGTTTAAATCCTTTTTTTATCCCTAATTTCCGCTAACTTTACGGTAATTACTGATATAATTAACGGTTTATGCTCACCAAAAAGTTGTAATTGGGTCTAAATAATACTCTATTATGGTCAAGGCTGAATCCGCAAATGATATCTTATTCCTGTGAAAACAATAGTCAATTTCTCATCTCCAAGTTATTCTAAAACTAATCTATATGGAAAATTAGTAGTATTTGTACTCAATAACAAATGATCACGGATCAAAATTCTCTTGAATCAAGGTAGGGAAGAGTTTGCTGATAAAAAAATGTCATACTACGCTACACTTCTTTACTTGTATGATTTAGATCCCATTAAATCTTTTAGAATTAGAAGGCTAGAAATAATAAATGTTGCAGTTTTATTTTGATACCGAAAAAACCGGACACAAACGTTTTGAGTTACCAGGGGCAAAACCACACTATAACCCTGACCGACCTGGACAGGTAGAACATATTTTTCTGGATCTGAGTTTGGATATCCCTAACCAAAGTTGCTACGGAACTTGTAGTATTCGCCTATTACCAGTGCGGAATGGGATTGATAGATTGACTTTGGATGCGGTAAATCTGAAGATCACCGCTGTACAAGTAAACGCAGTTGAGCAAAAATTTGAATATGATGGCGAAAAACTTTGTATCTACCTGTCACAACCCACTGAAATTGGTCATCGCTTGTTAATTGCGATCGCCTACGCCGCCGAAAAACCCCAACGGGGCATTTACTTTATTCAACCAAACAAACACTACCCCCACAAACCGACCCAAGTCTGGACACAAGGAGAAGACGAAGATTCTCGCTACTGGTTTCCCTGTTTCGACTACCCTGGACAATTATCAACTTCAGAAATTCGCGTTCGTGTTCCCAATCCCTTAGTAGCTATCTCCAACGGTGAACTAATTGACACCGTAGAGGAGGCAAAATACAAAACCTACCATTGGTCACAACAACAAGTTCATCCTACCTACTTGATGACCTTAGCCGTTGGTGATTTTGCGGAAATTCGGGACGAGTGGCATGATAAACCCGTTACCTACTACGTCGAAAAGGGACGAGAAGCAGATGCTCAACGTAGCATGGGCAAAACTCCCCAAATGATTGAATTTCTCAGTGAAAAGTATGGTTATCCTTACGCTTTCTCCAAATATGCTCAAGTTTGCGTAGACGACTTTATTTTTGGAGGCATGGAAAATACTTCCACAACTCTATTAAGTGACCGATGTTTACTAGACGAACGAGCAATATTAGATAATCGTAATACCGAAAGTTTAGTTGTCCACGAACTTGCACACCAATGGTTTGGGGATTTGGTGGTAATTAAACATTGGTCCCATGCTTGGATTAAGGAAGGTATGGCTTCCTATTCAGAGGTAATGTGGACCCAACGGGAATATGGCGACCAAGAAGCCGCATATTATCGGTTAAAGGAAGCGTGTAGTTATTTAAGTGAAGATAGCAGTCGCTACCGCAGACCCATGGTAACTCATGTTTACCGCGAAGCAATTGAACTTTATGACCGCCACATTTATGAAAAAGGATCTTGTGTTTATCACATGATTCGGGCAGAATTGGGCGATGAATTATTTTGGCAAGCTGTGCAAACATTTGTTCAAGACAACGCCCACCAAACTGTCGAAACGATAGACTTATTAAGAGCAATTGAAAAAGCCACAGGACGAAATTTGGCTTTCCTGTTTGATCAATATGTCTATCGTGGTGGTCATCCTGATTTTAAAGTAGCTTATGCCTGGGATGGTGACGCAAATTTAGCTAAGGTGACAGTCACCCAAACCCAAGCCAAAGCCGATAGTAAGGATTTATTCAATCTCAGGATTCCCATTGGTTTTGGATATAAAGAAAATCCCCAACTCACAACTTTTACAGTTCGGGTACATGAAAAAGAACAAAGTTTTTACTTTCCACTAACACAAAAGCCTGATTTTATTAGCTTTGATGTGGGCAATAATTACTTAAAAACAGTCAAGTTAGAATTTCCAATTTCCGAATTAAAAGCCCAATTAGAATTTGATCCTCATCCCATTTCTCGCATTTATGCTGCGGAAGCTTTAGCGAAAAAAGGCGGATTGGAAGCGACTTTAGCCCTATCCTCAGCTTTGAAAAATGAGCCTTTTTGGGGTGTGCGGGTCGAAGTTGCTAAGGAATTGGCAGAAATTCAATTAGATCAAGCTTTTGATGGTTTAGTAGCTGGATTAGATGATCCTAGTCCCTTTGTGCGGCGGGCTGTGATTAGCTCTTTAGCGCGAATTAAAACTCATGATAGCTATAAAGCTGTAAAGAGTGTTGTCCAACATGGGGATGCCAGCTACTATGTAGAAGCTGCGGCTTGTCGGACTATTGCGGCTATAGCAGCGGCACATTTGGAAGATAAACCCCATGAAGACAAGGTAATCAAGTTACTCAAATCTGTTTTAGAAGAACGGGCTGGTTGGAATGAAGTTGTCCGCAGTGGGGCTGTGGCTGGTTTAGCTGAATTAAAATCCTCAGAAGCAGCTTTAAGTTTATTACTGGAATACACAAAAGCTGGGATACCGCAACCATTACGTCTCGGTGCAATTCGCGCTGTTGGCAAAATTTCCACTGGTCAAACTCCCGCTAATATCGAACGAATTTTAGACCGATTAGCGGAAATTGCTAGAGAGACTTTCTTTTTAACTCAGGTAGCGGTTTTAACAGCCTTGGGACAAATGGAAACTCCCAAAGCCATTGGTATTTTGCAATCTTTAGCCAATCAAACCGCAGATGGCCGTGTTCGTCGCTATGCTGAAGAGGAAGTGAGTAAAGTGCAAAATAATATTGGCACAGACAAAACCCTGAAGCAATTACGTGAGGAACTTGATCAAATCAAACAGCAAAATCAGGAATTGAAAAGCCGGCTGGAAAATTTGGAAGCGAAATCAAAATAAGAGGGAACAGGGAACAGGGAACGGGGAACGGGAAACAGATAAGAGGTTTTGAGCTTTTAACAATTCCCCAATAGTTTTCTAGAGGGGCGTAGGACTGTTGAGCAAGATAAATAAAACGATCACCAAATAGAACGAAAGGCACGGAAGCCACTTGGCAATAGATGCGTGGAGGAAGTGCCAACGGCGAATTTATTCGCGGTGACCAATACTATTGCCAAAACCCTGAAACCCTATTGATATCGTCACGATTTTATTGGGTTTCAGACATATTTGGGAAAATTGGCAATAGTATTGGGTGACATGATAGAATTAATTAGCAAGTAGGAATAACCATCAGCGCAAAGAAGTGTTTTATTAAGGAGAAACCCCTGATTTATCTCGTCTC
>NZ_LJOQ01000022.1:26398-29724 GCF_001672255.1 Anabaena sp. AL09 | reverse complement strand
GTAGTTGCCTTGAGCGTCTAGGAGGATAATTGACTATCCTTTTTAAGCAAGTCTTAAAGAATCTGCGTGTCTTTAGACCGCAGAGTGTCAAAGATTTTACATATGTCATAGATTACACAGATTAAATTCTCTTGGGGATCATGTAATCTGTGTAATCCTTTAATCCGTTTAATCCCTGATCAAGGATGGATTAACTATTTCTTTCGTGGGCATTTTGCCCGCTAATCATCAAGGACACCTAAAAACTTTTTGGATTTTTAGGTGTCAATTCCGGGGTTTTCAGCCTATTTTCTGATAACTCTACTTTAGGTAGTAGAAATATTTTTTGAGGTTGAGTAGTCTTAAATTTATTAATGCCTGAAAAACGTATATGTACCCTGGAGATAATTTCAGGGTATTTTTTTGTGTTTTTAACAATCACCTATTTTCGAGCAAAATGTTTTTCCATTATTTCTAAAATCATGGGTGCTGCAACACTACCACCACCACCACCGGAATGTTCAGCAAAGGCCACCACTAAAATTTCTGGCTTATCCGCAGGTGCATAAGCCCCAAACCAAGCGTGATTTTCTTTAACTCCTTTCCTCCAAGCTTCAGCCGTCCCACTCTTACCAGCTATAGGAGGAAGAGAGGGGACATTTAATACCTTACCTGTACCTTCACTAACCACCTTTCGTAATCCTTCACGCAAAATTTTGACAGTTGTGGGCTTGAGATTTAATGATTCTCTCCAGCTTCTAGCTTCTTCATTATCTTTCAACACATGGGGTTGGACGCGATAACCTCCATTAGCCGGGACAGCAAACATGACTGCGACTTGTAAAGGTGTAGCTTGTAAAGCACCTTGGCCAATGGACATATTCACAGTGTCACCGACACTCCAAGGTATCTTCCATGTTTTCTGTTTCCAATTTTCATCGGGAACTAAACCCTTGGACTCTTCTGTAGTAAATTCAAAGCCGGTTTTTTGACCAAATCCATATTTACGAGTCCATTCGATCAATGTTGGTCCACCGACTCGCTTACCAATTTGATAAAAGAAGGTATCGCTACTCCACTGCATCGCTCCTACAAAACCCAATGGTCCAAAACCAGCATGATTCCATTCACCAAAGGTAGTCCCACCAATAGTTAAAGAACCGTAGGTTTGTAATACCGTATCAGGAGAAAATTTACCTGATTCTAGTGCAGCGGTTGTGGTGACGATTTTAAAGGTACTGGCTGGAGGAAAGACACTAATAGCCCGATTAACTAAGGGATGTTCAGAACCTTGGACGGTTTCCCAATCTTTTTGAGAAAGTTTTTGTTTAGAAAAGATATTGGGGTCAAAGGTGGGATGAGATACCATGGCTAAGATAGCCCCATTTTTAGGGTCAATGGCGACTATTGCGCCATTGCGTTTACCTAAAGCTTTTTCTGCTGCCATTTGTATATCTAAATCTATGGTCAAGTGCAGATCATTACCAGCTTTTGCTTGTTTGCTCCCCAATATTCGTAGAGGTCTACCGCTACCATCTACTTCTATTTGCTGCCCTCCCCATTCACCTCTTAACAATTTTTCATACGCTTTTTCTACTCCCATTTGACCCATGACATCTCCTAATCTGTAGCCTTCAGCTTTCTTTTTTTCCAACTGTTTAGCGGTAACTTCACGGGTGTAGCCAAGTATATGAGCCAACTCTTGACCATGAGGATAATAACGCACAGCTTCAGTATTTATTTCTACTCCTGGTAGTTCATTTTCATACTCTTTTAAGGCTGTTACCTGTGCTTCGTTTAAATTGCGAGCGATGCGAATTAGTGAAGAATGATTAACAGCAGATTGTTCAAGTGTTTTCTCGATCTCTTCTGGGGAGGTGTCGAGAATTTTGGCTAGACGTGGACCAACTACCGGCCAGGAGGGTTTGGTATGTGCCATTGGCCATAAGTACACAGACCGGGGATAACGGGTGCTGGCTAATAATTTACCATTTCGGTCAAAAATATTACCTCTTTCTGGTTGTTTGGAAATAATCCGAATCCGATTAGATTCTGCGCGGATGCGGTGGTTTTTTCCTTCGATAATTTGTAAATATATTAATCTAGCGCCGATACCAGATAACATTAATAATGTGAATAAAATTACAAATGTGGATTGGACACCACGTCCAACTGTGCGTGTATTTTTTTTTATACTAAATAATGATGATAAGATAGCCATAGGAATTGGGGACTGGGGACTAGGGACACGGGCGAAGCATTTGGAGAACTATTTTTGGCAATGACCGATAATTTATCTTCCAAATGCTTCGCCCCTACTGACAACTGACAACTGACAAGATTATGGCTCAAACTGCGATACAGAATCAAAGAGGTTCAAAAACATTACAGCCACTTGATGTTGAATTGCGTAACGTATTTAAGTTTTTCAACCAAGAACCCGCAGTCCAGGGAGTGGATTTGGATGTTAGACAGGGAGAGTTCTTTAGTATTTTAGGTCCATCTGGTTGTGGAAAAACAACGACACTCCGCTTAATTGCTGGATTTGAAAGGGTGGATGCTGGGAAGTTACTCATTCAAGGTCAGTTAATGACTGATGTTCCTCCTTATCTGCGACCTGTGAATACTGTATTTCAAAGTTATGCTTTATTTAATCACTTGAATGTGTGGGAAAACATTGCTTTTGGATTGCGATTAAAAAAAATATCCAAATCGGAAATTGCTAGTCGCGTTACAGATGCTTTGAAACTAGTAAAAATGGAAAGTTTGCGATCGCGTGTTCCCAGTCAACTCTTCGGTGGTCAACAACAGCGGGTAGCCTTAGCAAGGGCTTTGGTTAATCGTCCCGCAGTCATTCTCCTCGATGAACCTTTGGGAGCATTAGACTTAAAACTTCGCAAGGAGATGCAAGTTGAGTTATCCAATCTTCACAAGGATTTAGGGTTAACTTTTGTGATGGTGACACATGATCAGGAAGAAGCACTGTGCTTATCTAATCGCATTGCGGTGATGAATCAAGGCAAATAGAACAAATTGGTACTCCTAGCCAAATTTACGAAGGTCCCCAAACAGCTTTTGTGGCTGACTTTATTGGTGATACTAATCTATTTAGTGGTGAAATTGTGGAAGTAGATGCAGAATCTGTAAAAATTTCTACTAAAACCGGATTAACCATTATTGTTGGTCGTGATGAACAAACTCCTCTAAAAATAGCTCAAAGTGTTGTTGTTAGTGTGCGTCCTGAAAAAATTCAACTTTCCGTTCTATAAAACTTACCCAAAATTACCAAAGTCTAGACACATCTGGACAGCGATAACCTTAGTGTTTACTTCCTGCTTCATCACGGT
>NZ_LJOQ01000022.1:5313-26333 GCF_001672255.1 Anabaena sp. AL09 | reverse complement strand
GAACAGGGAACAGGGAACAGGGAACAGGAAGAGAGTTTTGGGCGATTTTACTTTTCTTCACATACCTTTAAATTTTTCAGTTCACCTACTTAATATACCCACAAATTGTTTCGAGGGACGACTAATTAATGTCATGTATTTAGGAACTCATGTTAATTATGTTGTGGAATTAATCAACGGTATTAAACTCAATGTTTTACAACCCAATACTTATGGTAGCTTACCAGATAGAAATACACCCATTTATGCTTGGTGGGAAAAATTTGACTGTTTAGCTATTAGTCAAGATGTAAATTAGATGACTAACAGACGGAATTTTCTCAAAAAGATGGCGGCATTTTCTACCTTATCTTGAGGTAGTTGTGGTTGGCGACTAGCTAATGTGGGGTCAAACTATATTAGCTCTAATCAAAGTGAAAAACTATATATTTATACCTGGACTCAATATACAGATAAAGAATTAATAACTACCTTCACGACCCAAACAGGTGTGAAAGTAATAGCAGATGTATATGAATCCAATGATGTGATGTTGGCTAAGTTGCAAGCTGGAGGTGGTGGTACTTATAGCATCATTTACCCATCTGACTATATGGTACAAAAGATGGCGGAAAAAGGTTTTGGTTTACCCGCTGTGAATATTTTGAACAGTAACTTAGCGGTATTAATTGGCATGAGTTACAGCCTGTTACCCTACATGGTATTAATTTTATATGCTTCCTTAGAAAAGTTAGATAAACAATTGTTAGAAGCTGCTGCTGATTTGGGTGCAAATCCCATGCAAACCTTTTGGAAAGTGACTGTACCTCAAGTTTTACCAGCAATTGCGGCTGGTTCGCTACTAGTTTTTATTACTGGGTTAGGAGATTTTATAGACCCAGAATTACTGGGTGGTGCTTCGAGTATGACTGCTGCGCGGTTGGTTTATAATCAGTTTCTAGGTGCTAGTCAAAATTGGGGGTTTGGTTCAGCATTGAGTATGGTATTGATTTTGATGGTGAGTATTGCAATTGCTTTCGTGATTAAACTTGATCAAACTAAATAATTGTTTTTCTATCTTCACAAAGGTACAATTATTTTTAAGTAAACTTAGCAAAGACTAAACATGATTGGGGTAGCAGTTGTTGGCACGGGATTTGGTCAAAAAGTCCATATTCCCGCATTTCAAGCACATCATAATACTAAGATTGTCGCTGTTTATCATCGAGATATCAATAAAGCAAAAACTATTGCAGAAACTCATAATATCCCTTATGCAAGCGATAATTTAGCAGAAATTCTAGTTTTACAGACAGTTGAAGCTGTCAGCATTTCCACACCGCCATTTTTACACTATGAAATGGCTAAACAGGTTTTGCAAGCTGGTAAACATCTTTTGTTAGAAAAACCTATAACTTTAAATGTCAATGAATCTCAAGAATTATATGAATTAGCCAAAAATCAAGGTGTAATTGCCACTGTAGATTTTGAATTTCGGTTTGTTCCAGAATGGCAATTTTTTGCTCAACTTCTTGCTGAAAATTATGTGGGGAATATCAGATTAATTAAAATTGATTGGTTGGGTTCTTCTCGCGCTGATACTTCTCGTCATTGGAATTGGTATTCTACTCAAGAAAAAGGTGGTGGTGCTTTAGGTTCTTTAGGTTCTCATGCTTTTGATTATATTAATTGGTTATTTGGTCCAGTTCACAAATTAAACGCTCATTTAATTACTGCTATTTCGGAAAGAGTTAATCCAGTAACTGGAGAATTACAAGCAGTTGATACTGATGATACTTGTTTATTATCTCTAGAATTGGCAAATGGTACACCTTGCCAAGTTGCTATTAGTGCGGTTGTTCATGCAGCTAGAACTCATTGGATAGAAGTTTATGGTGATAAGGGAACATTAGTTTTAGGTAGCAAGAATCAAAAAGACTATATTCATGGTTTTCGGGTTTGGGGTTCTCAACCGGGAGAATCTTTAACAGAAATAGCAATTCCCCAACAATTTCTCTTTCCTCAACATTATCATGATGGGCGAATTTGTGCTTTTCTTCGTGTTGTTGATGAATGGGTAAAAGGAATTACTAATCATCAAGAAATTACACCTTCTTTAAAAGAAGGGGTTTATTCGCAATTGTTAATGGATTTATCCCATGAATCTCATGAAACAGGAAGTTGGGTAAATGTGCCAAGTTTGGAAGAGTTGGTTCTACCGCTCCCCTTGTGATTAAATATCCCTTTTATATGTCCAGAACCATTGATGTATATAAGTAAGTAGACGATGGAGATGATTTCGTAGTAAGGGCTTCAGCCCTTAAATGAGGAATAAATTCCTCACTACAAACTTTGAATTATTCAAGCCGTTCTACTTAGGTTTTATCCAAATTAATAGCGATTCCTAGGTCGCGCTGAGTGCAAGGCACACGCTACGCGAACGCTATCGCAATATTTTCTCTTAACTGGTATAATCATTCCTATAGTTCACTGTTTAAAGAAACTATGCAAATTAAAGAAATGACGGCGGAACAGTTACAAAACCTAATCCGTACTACTGTAGATGAAATGCTAGATGAATACTTCGGTGATCCTGATGAGGATAAGGAAATTAAAGAATCATTCAAGCAAAGTTTATTGGAAATCCGGCGTAAACGTCAAGAAGGAAGACCTACTATTCCTCTAGCCGAAGTTTATAAAAGGTACGGGATAGAACGTTAAATGAGTTATTCTGTAAGTTTTGAATCAGAGTCTATCACTGATTTAGATAATTTAGATCAGGTTGTGCGTCTGCGGATTCTGAATAAAATTCAATGGTTAAGTGTGAATTTTGAGCAGATAACTCCTCTATCTCTTACAGGTCAATGGTCAGGTTTTTATAAGTTAAGAGTGGGTGATTATCGAGTTATTTATGAGTTAGATATAGAAGAACAATTAATCATTATCATTAGAATTGGTCATCGTAGAGAAATTTATTAGATCAACATCCCCAAAAAGCGATTCCTAGGTCGCGCTATCTCTATTCCTTCGGAACGCTATGCGAACGAGACGCTACCGCGAACGCGATCGCACTCCCACATCCCAAAAGCATCAATTAAGCAGACATTAAACGCTGTGTAGGTTCAGGAATTAGTGCTTTTTGATAAGTTTCTCCATCAGCAGCACATCCCGGTAAATCTGGAACTTCTGCGATAAATGATTGGTCTTGTTCACTCCAATAGAGATTAATTTCATAGCGCATAGTCATCTTAACCTCCTAGCTGATATTTAAGTAACATTTCACGGACTTGTTTAACTTGATATGCTTTGGCTTTTCCTTGTTTGGGTCGAAGGTTCAAGATTTCCTCAATTCCTTCTTTTGTAAAAATGTGGTGACTTCCACGAATTCTTTCATCAAATCCTAATCTGATTAAGAGTTGACACAATTGCTCAAAGGATATATTTGTGTCAGATGCGCCTGATAGAATTTTAGCTAATAGCTTGTCTTGTTGACTCACAAGTTATGATTTTATTAACTCAAATGTTTATAATAACCGAAAGCGATTCCTAGGTCGCGCTAGTTCCCTCCGGGACGCTACCGCGAACGCTATCGCACCCTTCCCACATCCCCAAAAGCGAACTGCTTGCAGCAGCGCTAGTTCCCTCCGGGACGCACTCGCGTTCGCTATCGCATCCCCATATCCCCCAAAAAGCGATACCTTCGGTAAACTAACGCTAACACTGTAGAAGTATAAAATTATGGTATAATCATGATGTCAACTTCTTTAATCTCTTGTAATTTATAAATTTGCGTTATAATTTTGATTGGAATCCAGCAAAAGAAAAACAGAATATTCGTAAACATCAAATCAATTTTCGTTTAGCATCAACTGTTTTTCGTGATCAATATCAATTAAGTTTATATGATGAAGAACATAGTGATTATGAAGACAGATGGACTACTATAGGTTTAGATGAAACGGGTATTTTAAGGGTTGTTATTCATACTTTTGAACAAACAGAAGAAGATTCATGTTTGATTCGTATTATTTCAGCACGGAAAGCAACTTTTAATGAACAACAGTATTATCAAGGAAGAAAGCTATGAAAGCAGAATATGATTTTTCACAAGCTGAACAAGGTAAGTTTTATAATGCTGATGCGACTTTTCATTATCCGATTTACCTTGAACCAGATGTTGATAATTTTCTCAAGAAAATTGCTCAGGAAAAAAACATTGATGTGCAAATTTTAGTCAATGAATGGTTGAGAAATAATATTAAATTAATTGAAAGCATTCAGTAAAAGCGATTCCTAGGTCGCGCTTCGCTATCGCACTCCCACATCCCAAAAGCATCAATTAAGCAGACATTAAACGCTGTGTAGGTTCAGGAAAGTGCTTTTTGATAAGTTTCTCCATCAGCAGCACATCCCGGTAAATCTGGAACTTCTGCGATAAATGATTGGTCTTGTTCACTCCAATAGAAATTAATTTCATAGCGCAGAGTCATCTTAACCTCCTAGCTGATATTTAAGTAACGTTTCACGAACTTGTTTAACTTGATATACTAGGTTTTGATGGATTTATCAGCAGCATTAATTAGTATTTCATCCATCCAAGCATTAATACTTTTTCCAGCTTTTTTAGCTGCTATAAAAATTTTTCTGTGATGTTCTGGAGTAGTTCTAAATGGCAATTTTCCAGAAAAAGGTTTATCAGGTTCTTCTCCCAATTCTTCACAAAAAGCTAGATAGCCATCAATAGAAGTTTCAAATTCTTGACGTGCTTCTTCGACAGTTTTAGCTTTAAAAGTAACAACATCATTAATATCAAGAACTCTTCCAAAAAGTATTCCTGCTTCTACATCTACTTCAATTGATGCTGTATATCCTTTATAAGTCAACATAATTTTAATAATCCTCACTCAGTTTTTTTGCGATTGATTTTACTACAAATTATTTATGGTTCAATTCCTGCTTTTATCAAAAATTCTCTCACTGATTTCACTGCTCCTTTATCGGTTTCTTTTTCTGGATGTGGTTCATGAAAATAACCTCTAACATCATTTAATTTAACTCTAACTCTTGAACCGCTACCTTGACTAACATCAGCACCTAAAGCTGTAAATAAATTTTCTATATCTTGCCAAATAATATTTGCTGGTACAGGATTTGTAAAAATTAATTCTAAAATCTTTTGCTGTTTATTATTAAGATTCATCCTTTTTTACTTTTAACAGAAGCTAATATATAAGATATCACATTATGATATCATGTCAATAGATAATCTACAGTTACTGGTCAAAAAGCGATCGCATTCCCCACATCCCCAAAAAGCGATTCCTACGGAGCGCTTCGCTATCGCACTCCCACACCCCAAAAGCGATTCTTACGGAGCGCTTCGCTATCGCATCCCCACATCCCCAAAAGCGATTCCTACGGAGCGCTTCGCTATCGCATCCCCACACCTCCCAAAACAGCGATCGCACTTCCACACCCCAAAAGCGATTCCTACGGAGCGCTTCGCTATCGCATCCCCACATCCCCAACAAGCGATCGCACCATCTCCAACAGCACAAAACTATAGTAGCTTTATACTTAGGGCTTGCTGAAAAAGTGTTTCTGGAAAGGCAAGGGAACATTCGTCTTTAGGTAAATCACCTCTTATATAGAGAGAATAATAATCAAGCATTGCAGACTCATTTAAGCCGTTGATAGTAAATGTATTATCAGGTGATCTCCCACGCTTCTTACAATCTTCTTGATAGGAAATTGGAGAACCTTTTTCACAATAATCTGCCAAATAGTATTTTTTAGAAGAATCTTCTTTTTGATTGGCATTTCACCTTTCCAAATAAAAATGTCAACAGGCATAAAAATTACAACTCCCTTTTTAATCTCAAATAATTACCAAATCATCCCCAAGTTCAAAACAAAAGCCTTTAAAACATCTTCCCCCGAAACCGTAGCAGGAGATTTCAAAACCTCTTAATATACCCAAACGCACACCATTATCTATATATTCCTTCATCTTTTCCTGTGTAGTCTTCAAACTATCACTAGGAGAAAGTAACTCAATGACAAAATCAGGACAAATAGGAGGAAACTTTTCCTTTTCCTCATCAGTTAAAGCATCCCATCTTTCTAACTTTATCCAAGCAGCGTTAGGAGAACGAATCGCACCATTTGCTAAAATAAAACCGACATCAGAACCAAAAACTACACCTTGTGATTTGTCATCGTTCCAATTTGCTAATTGAGCAGTTAAACCAGAATTAATATTGCCAGTTATACCACCCAATAAAGGCTTTAATATCAGACTACCATCAGCATTACGTTCAATTTTGATTAATTCATTGATTTGACATAATTCAAAAAATTGATTATCTGTTATTTGAATTGATGGAGGTAGATAGAGAGTGATAAAGTCCATATTCTTCTAAACCAATGTCATAACTTGCTCATATTCTTCCTTATGACTTTGCAAAGCATCCCAGACATCAACTTTTTGCTGAAGATTCAACCAAAGTCTATGTCCATTTCCTAAAGCTTTACCAAGACGAATTGCAATATCTACAGTAATTGATTTTTCACCATTAATAATTTCCTGAATTGTTTGATTAGATACTCCTAAAATTTCAGCAAAATTGCTAGGATTAATATCTAAATCATCTAAAATATCTGCAATTACTTCACCAGGATGTATTGGTCTTACTAATCTATCTTGAGTAATATCTTGCAGATTATTCATAATTAATACTCCTTAATAATTTGGTTGGCTTTATTTAACGATGTTCAATCATTTAATAATATATTAACACAACATTCATTAATGGTAATCTTCTAAATTGACATCATAAGCATCCCCATCTTCAAATTTAAACGTTATCCGCCAGTTTCCTGATACCTTAATTGACCAAGTTCCTTTTCTGTCTCCTTTTAATTCATGCAAATCATATCCCGGTAATTTTATATCGTCTACCATTAAAGCTGAGTCTATAACTTCAAGCCTAATTCTAATTTTCTTTTCTAAATTTGCAGGAACTCCTTTATTAAAATTTTCTCTGAATAGATTTTGTAATGCTTTACTTTTAAATGTTTGAATCATCTTGAATTTTATATCATTATGTAGATTATACAAAATTTCTACCTACAGTTACGCGATCGCACCCCCACATCCCCAAAAGCGATTCCTGCGGAGCGCTTCGCTATCGCACTCCCAAACCCCAAAAGTGATCGCACTCCCAACATCCCCAAAACAGCGATCGCATCCCCCACATCCCAAACAGCGATCGCACCCCCACACCCCAACACCCCAAAAGCGATCGCATCCCCACACCCCTAAAACAGCGATCGCACTTCCTCAAAACTTCCCAAAAGCGATCGCATCCCCAACATCCCAAAACAGCGATCGCATCCCCACACCCCAAAAAGCGATCGCATCCCCACATCCCCAAAACAGCGATCGCATCCCCACATCCCAAAAAGCGATCGCATCCCCACATCCCAAAAGCGATCGCTCTCCCACACCCCAAAAGCGATCGCACTCCCACACCCCAAAAGCGATCGCATCCCCCACACCCCCACGAGCGATCGCACCCCACACATCCCCAAACAGCGATCGCTCATCTTCCACATTCTCAACAAGCGATCGTACCCACACCCTCAAAACAGCGATCGCATTCCCAACATCCCCAAACAGCGATCGCACTCCCACACCCTCAAAACAGCGATCGCACCTCCACATCCCCAAACAGCGATCGCACTTCCCCCACATCCCAAACAGCGATCGCATCCCACACATCCCAAAAGCGATTCCTACGGAGCGCTTACGCTATCGCACTCCCAACATCCCCAAAAGCAATCACTCATCCCCCACAGCGATCGCACTTCCCACATCCCCAAAACAGCGATCGCACCCCACACACCCCAAATAGTAATCGCATCCCCACATCCCCAAAACAGCGATCGCACCCCCAACACCCCAAAAGCGATCGCACCCCACACACCCCAAATAGTAATCGCATCCCCACATCCCCAAAACAGCGATCGCACCCCACATTCCCAAAAGTGAAGGCTTGTTTTCTAAGTTTAAATATTCTTAACTCAGCAAAATTCAGCTATGTTTTATATTTCACCTTGCCTCTGATCTCAAAATTATAGTTCCAATAGTTTCTTTATCAAAACCTAATTCTTTTAAAAGCAAGATTTCAACTAGAACTTTTAGCCTCTGAATTTGCACGCGAAAATTTTTACCATAGACATCTCCATCATATCCACTTCCATGAGAAAGTTTATTTCTAATATTAACGATCTCATTGACAAAATCATTCTTGGATTTACCATCTAAAAATATATTAAACGCATTCTCTTGTTTATTGAGATGCTTAATAATTTCTTGAAAGCTTTGACTCTTTAACAGGCTCATTATTTTTCCATTCAAGCTAAGATTATTACTATTTATTAATTTCCTTTTTAACCATTTTTGATGATCTTCCGGTACGTGATTCATTATTTCTTCTAATATTTTTGAATGTTCATCCTCACTTCGTTCAAATTTCTTCAATTCAGAATTAATATCTTTTTGGCAATATGACTCTAAAGATTGAATTAAGCTAAGGAACTCCTGTTGAGGGTAATATGAATTAGGGTTATCTAAAACACCAAAATAAAGTTCGTAAACCGTTCCCATATCTTTTGCCTTCTCAAACCAATTCTTAATAAAAAGCTCGAATTTGTCTGAGATATCATGAAAAGTAAAAAACATTTCATGCCAAGATAATTTAGACGCAAGGATATCATTTGCAGAACTTGATAACTTGCCTAGTATACGAACAACTGAGATTACACCATCTTTTGATATAAAACCATTCATGATTAAAGGAAAAACTGGTTTTGTGATTGCTAGAGTTAAAAAGTTTCGTGTATAAGTCATTATTTTTATGTAATCTTGATAGTGTCTTTCTTCAGAAGAATCTATAGTTATAAATACTTTTCTATCAATTATTATTTTTTCAAACAAGTTAACACTTTCATCATAACCTATACCAATTGATAGACTATAATTAGTGTCAATAGATGCTTGCTCTAGTTGTTCCCAGGGTTTATATATTATGTGTTGTTCGCCATGTTCTGAGTGTATAAAATCAAATGTTTTAGTATTAACCCATTCATTTGTAAATGAGTAGTGTATAGAAATTTGGTTGAATTTCACATCGAAATCACTAGAAAAATGATTACCTAAAAAAATCAAGTTTATGTAATATAAAGAAACTTCAACAAGTCCCTGTATCTTTTCCTTCTTTTTTAGAAAGCAATCGTATAAAGTTATATTTCCTTTTAAAGTAGTTCCCAATATAATGAAAGGCTGATCTGCAACATTAGATTCAGTTAGACCATTAAAATCACCTATTATCTCTAGTTCCCCACCTTGAAAGGGTGTGAAGCTGCAAATTCCGGCTAATTTCTCGCTAGGATTATTTGGCAACCACCAAAACCCTTTAAAGTCAAAACTTTCCATATCACTCTTCCTCTCTCTTATTCTCTGTTTAATTTATTTAATTACTCATTCCTAACTAACTGCATATTCTGTAAACTACCAAATCATCCCCAAATTCAAAACAAAACCCTTCAAAACATCTTCCCCCGAAACCGTAGCAGGAGAATCTAAAACCTCAACCTCCTTACTTAATATACCCAAACGCACACCATTATCTATATATTCCTTCATCTTTTCCTGTGTAGTCTTCAAACTATCACTAGGAGAAAGTAACTCAATTACAAAATCAGGACAAATAGGAGGAAACTTTCGTTTTTCCTCATCAGTTAAAGCATCCCATCTTTCTAACTTAATCCAAGAAGCATCAGGAGAACGATCTGCACCATTTGGTAATTTAAAACCAGTAGAAGAATCAAAAGCTATCCCAGTACCATCAGCATCAGTCCAATTAAATAATTGTTGATTGAGTCTACCATTACGATTTCCCGTTTCTCCCCCCGCAGGTGACATAATTATTAATTCCCCATTTGCATTTCTTTCAAATCTCAATTCGCGGTTGTTTTGACATAGCTGAAAAAACTGATCATCAGTCATATCTATCACTGATTTTAAACTCACAGTTAAAGCATTCATAGCCATATCCCACAATTACAAAAATTATTACTTCACTCAAATCATAAACCAATCTCTCTCTTCCTTTGCGCCTTTGCTCCTTTGCGACTTTGCGCGAAACAAAATCAAGATATCATAGGCAGGTAAAATACCTGCCCATTTAACCCTATTCTATACCCTCAATCCGATTTTCCACCTCCTGATACAACTCACGTAACCGGTCTAAATTCTCCTCGCTAGTTTCCCAATAACCGCGTCCATTCATTTCCAACAAAGTAGAAACAATCTTGCGGAAAGAATGAGGATTGAGATTCATGAGACGCTTTTGCATTTCCTCATCTTTGATGAAAGTCTCATTCGTGTCCTCATAAACCCAGTTATCCACAGCGCCAGCAGTCGCACTCCAACCAGTGGTATTAACCAACCGTTTAGAAAGTTCGCGCACACCTTCGTAACCGTGAGACAACATTCCCTCATACCATTTGGGATTTAACAACTTAGTCCGCGCATCTAAACGCACAGTTTCTGATAAACTTCTGACTTGTGCATTCGCAGTAGTTGTATCTGCAATGTAAGATGCAGGTTTCTTGCCATCTGCACGCAGACTTGCTACTAACTTAGTAGGATCAGAGTCAAAATAATGGGAAACATCTGTTAAACTGATTTCCGAAGAATCGAGGTTTTGGAAAGTTGCATCAGCAGTTTTCAAAGTAGTTTCAAAAATCTCCCGTGACTCATCCATAACACCAGGATTATCAGAATTGAAAGAGAAAGATTTCCGTTTCAAATACATTTCCTGTAACTCAGCTTCACTATCCCAAGTGCTATTCTCCACAGCTAGGTTAATGTTAGAAGAATAAGAACCAGAAGCATTAGAGAAAACGCGAGTTGCAGCTTGACGCAGATTTATGCCCATGTCCTCAGCTTGTTTCAAAGCGTGCTTGCGGACAAAGTTCATTTCCAAAGGTTCATCAGCTTCCGCAGCCATTTTCACACCTTGATCCAGCAAATTCATTTGGTTAATGAACAAGTCGCGGAATACACCAGAACAGTTAATTACCACGTCAATTCTGGGTCTTCCCAACTCTTCTAAAGGTATCAATTCCAACTTGTTCACCCGTCCCAAAGCATCGGGAACTGGACGCACACCAATCATCCACATAATTTGGGCGAGGGATTCACCGTAGGTTTTGATGTTATCTGTACCCCAGAGGACACAGGCAATGGTTTCTGGCCAGTTTCCTTCATTTTCTGACCTGTTCCGTTCCAACAATCTATCAACGACGATTTTCGCAGATTGAACTGCGGCGGAAGTGGGGATAGATTGGGGATCTAAAGCGTGAATATTTTTACCAGTGGGTAATACGTCAGGATTACGGATAGGATCACCACCGGGACCAGGGAGAATATATTCACCAGCTAAACCTTGGAGAAGTCCACCCAGTTCGTTATCTGCACAAACTTGTTTTAAGCAGAATTCCAAATATTCAAACAGGGGTTTCAACGCAGAGGTATCAACTTTGGTGTAACCTGATTGATGCAGTGATTCTACCCAAGGTTCTTTTCTGCCCATATTGAAGAAATTCAACTTGGAAACCCCAATAACTCTACCTTCTGCGTCAATTTGTTCTTGAACTAAGGCTGTGACAGCGGCACGGGTAGCGAGGGTGATATCTTGTAATAGTTGCACATCTGCCAAAATGCCGGCATCGTTGTTTCTGTAGATATCTTCAATGGTGCGTCCCAGACTTCTGGCAATAATTCCGGGTAAACCTTGAATTTCTTCCTCTTGCCGATCTAAACTGGCAATATTGACTAAAGTTGCGATCGCTTCTTCGGCACTAGGAGGTTTACCAATTACGTGCAGTCCACAAGGTAACAAGCGCGATTCAATCTCCATCAACCGCCGATAAACGCTACCAACAATGTTATCCCGTTCTTCCGAGGACATATCCTTAGAATCGGTTTCTGGTAACTCAATATCCTTGTCTAAGTTGACAATGCGGCATTTATCCATGATGGAATTGACAATGGAAACGCCCCGGCCAGTGTCTTTCAAAGTTTGGTAAGAAGCAATTAACTCGCTAAGTTCCTTCAACCCTTTGTATAAACCAGCATTTTCCGCCGGTGGTGTCAGGTAAGAAATTGTTTCTGCATAACTGCGACGTTTGGCAATTGTGGCTTCACTGGGGTTATTGGCTGCGTAATAATACAGGTTAGGAATTGAGCCAATTAGTTGATCTGGGTAACAATCACCAGACATTCCCATTTGCTTACCGGGCATGAATTCCAATGAGCCATGAGTACCAAAGTGTAACACAGCATCAGCGCCCCAAATCCGTTCTAGGTAGGTGTAGTAAGCTGCAAAGCCGTGGTGCGGACTTGCGGAACGGGAGAATAACAACCGCATGGGGTCGCCTTCATAACCAAATGTGGGCTGGACTCCAATGAAAACATTACCAAATTGTTTCCCGTAAATCAACAGATTTTGTCCATCGCTGTTCAAGTTTCCGGGAGGTGGTCCCCAGTTCTCTTCTAAGCGTTGGGAGTAGGGTGTCAGTGCTTCATATTCTGGCACGGACATTTTGTAAGCAACGTTGAGTTCGGGACTGTTGTATTGTGCTTGTGCGTCGTGGATGACTTGTTCTAGCAATTCTTGGGCGTTTGCAGGAATGTCTTGCACGTCGTAACCGTTGTTTCTGAGTCCTTGTAAAACCTCGAAAATAGAACCGAATACGTCTAAATATGCGGCTGTACCCACGTTACCTTTGTCGGGAGGGAAGCTGAAAACGGTGATGGCAACTTTCTTGTCTAATTTGGGTTTGCGGCGGAGATTTGCCCATTTTAAGGCGCGTTGGGCAACTATTTCTACTCTATCTTGTAAAGCGATCGCTTTCCCCGTTGCCCCATCTTTACCTGATAAGATAATCGGCTCAATTGCGCCGTCTAGTTCAGGTATAGCAATCTGTAAAGCCACTTGAATGGGATGTAACCCCAAATCGCTATCGAGCCATTCTTCCGTAGTCTGGAAGACCAAAGGCAAGGCGACCATGTAAGGACGATTTAACCGTTTTAAGGCTTCAATAGCTTTAGGATGATCTTGTCTAGCGGGTCCGCCGACTAAAGCGAAACCAGTTAAAGATACCACCGCATCTATTAACTGCATTTTTGTAATTGGTTCATAGAAATAAGCTTCTATTGGTTTAGAGAAATCCAAACCACCTGCAAAAACAGGGAGAACTCTTGCCCCTAAAGATTCCAATTCCTGCACAATTGCCACATAATGGGCATCATCACCGGTAACGAGGTGAGTCCGTTGTAAAACCAAACCTACACAGGGTGCAAGGGGGTCTTTCAGGTTACTAGAAATGTCCTTGCGAGCAGAATACCAGTTCAGATATTCTCGCACATCCTCAAACATAGTTGGCGCTAAAGGATGCCAAATTCCCATGTCGGGATAAACAACAGGTGCTTCATACTTAGCAGCAGCAAAGCTTTCTTTTTCTACGCCTTTCAATACGTATTTATCAGCCAGCATCAGCAAGAAGTTTTCCAGGTTTTCCGCTGAACCACCTAGCCAATACTGAAAACTGAGCATGAAGTTTCTTGCGTCTTGTGCTTTTTCCATGGGGAGGAATTTCAGCACTTGGGGGAGAGTCCGCAATAACTTCAACATTCCGTCTTGGAAACCAGCGCCAGATTTTTCTTTGCGCTTTTTCATGAAGTTAGCGATCACGCTCTTGGATTGTCCTAACTGCGCCAAAGAGAAGCTACCCATTTTATTGAGGCGCATAACTTCGGGCATGGAGGGGAAGACAACCGACACATCTAGGTTATCACGATGGGGTTCAACTGCGGCAACTACTTTCTGTGCTAAGTCTTCTATAAAAATTAGAGAAGCAATGAATATATTAGCACTAGCTATATCACGTTTCAACTCCTCATAGTTTTCAGAGTTGCGTAGTTCTTCAATCAAGTATCCACTGATTTCTATGGCTACGCTAGGATGATTAGCGTTAATTTCCCGTACCGCTTGCGATAATGCACTTTGGTATTGGGATTCTAGCACGACATAGACAACCTTGATTAATTTACGTCCCCGTAAATCGTCAGGTGCAATATGCCTAATAGTGGACTTGACTTGGGTGAACATTCAAATAAGCTCCTTTAAGGCGTGTTTTTGTGGAGTTCATCACGGTTGATATGGCCGTTTGTAACTGCAATTATTTTCGGCAATAAGAGTTTTTTAGCAGAAAACTCGGATTCTGTGGGGGTTTTGTCCTATATCTGACACAAAATGATATAGAAAACAACATATTTATTCATGAATCTTAACAAAGAATACAGGTTCTCTCACCTGGTTTTAAATTTTGTTTACAATAGCTATGGTGTTATGTAACAAAACGTTAGTGCTGACAGTATTGTGATATTCTGGTTTTGAGTTGGGAGCGATCGCTTGCCGCTCAATTCAACCATTAGACCGCTAAATTGTCTATTGGAGCGTAACTTGATATATTGGCTTTTGAACATCTAAAAAGAGGGAAAATGACATTACACCAACTTACTATTGAGCTTTCAGACGAGGAGATCGACATCCTTCAGCAACTTGCAGAACAGGATGGTCTAACTCCCAATGAAGCTCTCAGAAAAGCGATTCTTAAAGCAGGGTATTTACGACAACAGACCAGATCCGGCAAAGACATTCTATTTGGCGAACTCCGGGGTGGCAAAATTACAGGCGATAGTAATGTGATGGGAGTTAACATTGATAGATTCTAACGCTGGTGAAGGTGGAGGAGAAAACACTGAAAACAAACCTATTAGCCTTGATAAATTTGTTCAGAGTCGTGACAAAATTGGAGTAGGTAGTCTTGGTAAATCTGCTAAATCGCAGAAAAGCGAAGCAACTATTCTAGATCCAGGAATTCAAGAGACTCAAGTAGGGGTTGAAGTACAAAGGGAACGCGCTCGTACTCGTCTATCAGTTGGTTTAATTGGACTGCTGACAGGTAGCCTTGTTGGAACCGGAGCTTACATCTTTCTAGATTTACTTGTTCCAAGACAGATATCTCAAGAAAGGAGCAATATGCATAGAGAACTTATAACCATTATTTGGACATCTCAAGTGACCCTAGTAGGTAGCGCTTTAGGCTTTTATTTTGGTAGTGAGCGAGATGGATCGAGCAATTCAAAAAAATAGTGCGATCGCCTGATGTAGGGTGCGTTAATGAAATATAATGCACCTTTTTCATGCTAATTATTTGACAAAAAATTCATTTTACATTTTAGATTGGGGTGGTGTCATCGCACTCTAGGAATAAGTTGGAATTGCGATCGCTTAAAATTAGGGGGTTGTGAGCGATCGCTGTTTGGGGATGTTGGGGTGCAATCGGTTAAAATTAGGGTGGTTGTGTGCGATCGCTGTTTGGGGATGTTGGGGTGCGATAGCGAAGCGCTCCGTAGGAATCATTTAAAATTGGGGTTGTGTGCGATAGCGAAGCGCTCCGTAGGAATCGCTGTTTGGGGATGTTGGGAGTGCGATAGCGTAAGCGCTGCTGCAAGCAGTTCGTTTAAAATTAGGGGGTTGTGTGCGATAGCGAAGCGCGAGATAGGAATCGCTGTTTGGGGATGTTGGGGTGCGATTATGATTTTTTGTCTGAATCAGGATAACCAGGATTAAAGGATTTACAGGATGTTATTTAATAATTGTTGGTGAAAATTCGGGGATTATTTTGTTTATTCTGATATGGCTAACGTCACGCTACGCTATCAGACAATTACAACATTAACCACCAACAAACAAATGAGCAATTACATCCTGTACATCCTCAAATCCTGGACATCCTGATTCAGACAAAAAATCCGCGTTCATCTGCGTTCACCCCTGAATCAAGAAAAATAGGCGATCGCTGTTTGGGGATGTGGGGTGCGATTGTTTAAAATTAGGGGGTTGTGAGCGATCGCTGTTTGGGAATGAGTATTAAAGAATTAATTTATTGAACGATATAATATAAATAAGAATTAGATTTTTCCAAAGCACAAACAGAGTAAAGATCATGCAAGAACAATTAACAGACTATCAACAAGAACTAACAGAACGCGTTTCTCATGTTGTAGATAAACTATTTCGTGGTAGTAGTTTCTATATGGTGAAATTAGATCAATATGAAATGACTGAAATGTTAATAGAATTATTTAGCAGATTTTCACCAGAAGAAATGAGAGCAATTAAAGAACATGATTTAACCAGAAGGATTGGTAAAATATTAACATTAGAAGCTGTTGCTGGGACATTAAATGATTTAACACCAGAAGAAATAGCGATTTTTGATGCAGCAGTAGCGAGAAAATAAAACCATGAATTTTTTACTTGATTCAAATATCGTTAGCTATGCGTTAAAGAAAAATACAACCATAAATAATAAATTGAGAGAGTTAAGCTTTCTTGGTTCAGAAATATTTATTAGTTGTATAACCTACTATGAAATTAAAAGAGGTTTGATATCCCTCAATGCTACTAAACAATTGGTAGATTTTCATGGATTTTGTAATGATTATCCTGTATTATTTTTAGATGATTTAGAAATTATTGAAAAATCTTGTGAAATTCACGCAAAATTAAAAGCTAAAGGTACTCCTATCCAAGATGCTGACATTTTAATAGCAGCTACAGCAATTGTCCGCGATTTAATTCTCGTTTCTAATGATTCTGATTTATTAAGAATTGAAGGACTTAAATTAGAAAATTGGTTGTGATAGAAATTTAGGAATCAGTTGGGAGAGCAATCATTTAAAATTAGGGGGTTGTGAGCGATAGCGAAGCGCTCCGCAGGAATCGCTGTTTGGGGATATGGGGTGCGATAGCGTTCGCGGTAGCGTCCCGGAGGGAACTAGCGCTCCGTAGGAATCGTTTAAAATTAGGGTGGTTGTGGGCGATCGCTATTTAGGAATAAGTTGGGAGAGCGATCGCGCAAGCGCTGACTTGTCAGTTCGCTGTTTGGGGGTGTTGGGAGTGCGATATTTCATTATTAGCAAAGCTACAAGAGAAATACTAAAATAAATAAAGTAATTCAGTTGAGAGCATTTATGCAACAAATTAACACATTTGAAGAAGTTCTTAATCTAGTGACTGACCTACCACTTGATCAACAAGAACTACTAATTAGTATCCTACAACGTCGAATAGCTGATATGCGACGAAAAGAATTAGCAAATTCATCACAGGAAGCACTAGCAGAATTTAGAACTGGTAATCTTAAACCTCAAACCGCAATTGAAGCGATCGCTGAGTTGAGAACTTACTTAAATACTAATGAAACATAATGAGAAAACTGGTTCTTACTTCTGGCTTCAAGCGATCTTTGCGAAAATTCATCAAACATGATCAGAATTTACAAGCACGAATTGAGGAAACATTACGGCAAATGGAAATAGATTTATTTGCTGCTAACCTTGCTACTCATCAGCTAAAAGGTGAGTTTTATGGTTTGCGTGCTTGCTCCTGTGGATATGACTGTCGGATTATTTTCTCCATTGAAAAAGATGATGAAACTGGTGAAGAAATAGTGGTTCTTTTAAATATAGGTTCTCATGATGATGTCTACTAAAAGAGAGCGATCGCCATTTAGGAATAAGTTGGGAGAGCGATCGTCTAAAATTAGGGGGTTGTGAGCGAAGCGCGACCTAGGAATCGCTGTTTGGGGATGTTGGGGTGCGTAAGCGAAGCGCGACCTAGGAATCGGGAGACTGTGGTGCAATTCAATAATGTTATTCAGGCATAATAACAGGAATAACCTGATTTTTATATTGACGATAAATCCTAAAATCACTATCTAAAGTGAAAACACTACTTCCTCTAATTAATTCACTCATTCTTACTAAACAAGCATCAGCTAAAGACATGGAAATTGATATTGTTGCATTAATTGCTTAATTACTGTTACTTCTTCACTTAAATTAAAAGGTATTTTAATTACTTCTGCTTCCAATAAAGATAAAATAGCACTTTCTCCTCCATGAACATTTTGTAATAAAAAACCAGATTCCGCAATAACCGCCTCACAAGTAAATAAAGGAGGGCGTGAATTTTTCCATTTTTCTACTGTCCATTCATGAAAATTATCACTTTTATCAATAAAAGCCACTAAAGGAGAAGTATCTATAATAATTTCTGATTTCATTATTTACCAAATCCTTGAAGATACCTTTTATTAGTAGATAAATCACCAATCCCACTTTCTACAGACCCAGCCCATTCCTTAGCTAAATCATAAGCTGAAACCTCTTGATTGTCTTGTGATTTTGGTTTTTTACTGTGCATAAATTCCACAAAATCTAAGATAGTTTGTTGTTGTTCAATAGTTAGATTTCTAAATTTCTCTAACAGTGTGTTTTCTTGAATTATAGGTTTATCAATTGCTTGAGACATAGTTTTTCTGCAAAAATTAAACAGTTTTGATTAACATTATATCAATTTTTTAACCCTTCTACAACTTATTTGTGCGATAGCGAAGCGCTGCTGCAAGCAGTTCGCTGTTTGGGGATATTGGGGTGCGATTGTTTAAAATTAGGGGGTTGTGTGCGATAGTTCAGCGGTAACGGAAGATATCGCTATTTAGTCCTAAATTTTATCACTCATCTCCCAATAAATCCTGTATATTTTCCAATCTCTGCTGAGAACCATGACGAACACGATGAATATATACAACTCCTTCCTCTTCCCCAAGATTTTTAACCGTAAATAAAAAGGGAAGATATAGCTGTTTTGAGAGGTTATAGATAATTAAATTGTCTATAACCTCAAAATAAATCTTGTTATCAAACTAACTAATTAAGCAATTGCTGCATGAGCTTCATTTGCAGCCTTCTTTAAAACATCCACCTTATCAGTGTGTTCCCAAGGTAAATCCAAATCCGTTCTTCCTAAATGACCATAAGCTGCAACGTCCTGATAAAAACGTCCGCCTCTTTCACTTGGTAAGTTACGTAAATTGAACACATGGATAATTCCCGCTGGACGGAGTTCAAAGTTTTCTTTGACTAAGTTCAACAGAATTTCATCATCCACTTTACCTGTACCGAAAGTATCAACAAAGATACTGACAGGACGCGCTACACCAATGGCGTAACTTAGCTGCACTTCACATTTTTCTGCTAACCCAGCCGCAACAATATTTTTTGCTGCATAACGAGCCGCATAAGCCGCAGAACGATCTACTTTCGTGGGGTCTTTACCGGAGAATGCACCACCACCATGTCGAGAATAACCACCGTAGGTATCAACAATGATTTTCCGTCCTGTTAAACCGGAATCTCCTTGGGGTCCACCAATGACAAACTTACCAGTGGGGTTAACTAAAAACTTGGTTTCCTCACTTGGTTTGATAGCAATATCACCAAATATAGGTTCTACTACTTCTGTCCACAGGTCAGCCTTAATCTTAGCCTGTACCCCAGCATCATCGGTAATATCCCCAATGGTAGCTGTATGTTGGGTAGAAATTAAGATGGTGTCAATGCCTACAGGTTTGCCATCTTCATAAACAATGGTAACTTGGGTTTTACCATCAGGGCGCAGATAAGGGAGAATACCAGCTTTGCGAACTCCTGCCAATCTTCGGGCAATGCGGTGTGCTAAACTGATTGGTAAAGGCATCAGTTCTGGGGTTTCGTTACAAGCAAAACCAAACATGATCCCTTGATCACCAGCACCGATTTTATCGAATAGTTCTTCACTATCCTCGGTTCTGGCTTCTTTAGCAGTATTTACACCTTGAGCAATATCCGCTGACTGTTCATCCAAGGCAATTAGAACACTAGCACTATCCGCAGAAAAGCCGTTACCAGCGTCAGTATAGCCAATTTCCGCAATTTTTTTACGGGCAAGATTGACGTAATTGACATGAGCTTTAGTGGTAATTTCTCCAGTAATTAGCACCAAACCAGTATTCACTACAACTTCTGCTGCTACACGGCTATTAGGGTCTTCTGCTAATAGCGCGTCAATGATGGTATCCGAGATTTGATCACAAATTTTATCTGGATGACCTTCTGTAACTGACTCGGAAGTAAATAAATAGCGTCGAGACAAAGGAATTTCCTCCTGAGAGAATGTTTTCACTAATGAAATACATTAGTTACTAATTTCTGAAATCATAACAATAATTACAGTTTTTGCAATAAGTATCTTTTATCCCAGTGTCTAAAGGCTTGTATGTATAACAAGAGGCACTCAGATCCCCGACTTCTCAAAAAAGTCGGGGATCTTGTTGTTGAAGTTCTAAATAGCCTGAGATTTGATCACCGTTACGGTTTTGGTAACTATAAAGGATACAATACTTCAAATACACGGTAGTGGTAACTATATCTTTATAAAACGACGGTGATGAAAAAAATTCTTATTTTAACCGCTAACCCCACCAACACAAAACCGTTGCGTTTAAGTGAAGAAGTCAGGGAAATCAAAAGTGCTTGGGAACGTTCCCAAAACCGTGAACAATTTGAAATTATTGTGGAAGAAGCAGTCCGTCCTCAAGAATTTCGTCGTACCCTATTAGATCATAAGCCAGATATTGTGCATTTCTCAGGACATGGTGGAGGAGAACAGGGTTTAGCTTTAATGGGAGATAATGGAGAAACCTTTTTAGTCAAAGTTGCTCCTTTAGCTAAATTGTTTAAAGCATTACAAGAAATCTTTTTTATTGATTGTGTTTTCCTCAATGCTTGTTATTCAGATGTACAAGCAGAAGGTATTTATCCTTATGTTAGTTAATTATGTCGTCGGGATGAATCAAAAAATTGGTGATGAAGCCGCTAAACAATTTGCTATTGGTTTCTACTTTTTCACTTATCATCATAATCCTTAATTCTGCCACAATCAAATAATATGCAAATAACCATCCTGTCAATCCTCAAATCCTGGACATCCTGATTCAGACAAAATATTCACTTA